>JAWVZW010000078.1:0-8113 GCA_033721975.1 Balneolaceae bacterium | reverse complement strand
GAGGAGTTCTTTACAAATCCTGAAAACTATTATAATGAAGTTCCCTCTCAGGACTCCCAGGTTGTAGTAAACCTGCTGCTTGAAACGGCCAAAATTGCACTCGAAAAAGATATCCCTGTTTATGTGGTCTGTACAATGCGGTCCGACTACATTGGCCAGTGTTCTGCATTCCGTGGGCTGCCGGATTACATAGGTTTTTCCCAGTTTTTTGTGCCCCGTTTGAAACGCAAAGATCTGAAGCAGGTGATTTTAGAACCCGCCGGTTTAAGCGGAAACCGGATCTCACAGCGTCTTGTAGAAAGGCTTTTGTACGACCTTAGCGAAGGCGTGGATCAGCTTCCCATTCTGCAGCATGCACTGAAGCAGATCTGGCGTGCAGCTGATAACGGCAGCGAAGAGATGGACCTGATTCACTACGCAAAAGTTGGCGGGATGCCTGCCAATGAGTTGCCGGAAGAAGATCAGCAAGCATTCCTCACTTGGTATAAGGATCAGCCTGAGTTTCAGCGCAGTTTCTTTAAAGAGACCGGGCTCAACAGGGTCATTGAAATTCATGCAGACCTGTTATATGAAAATGCCTGGGACTACTACTCTGAAAGGCATCCAGACGAGCCAATTACCAAAAAGCAAGCCTCCAGAATTGTCTCTACTGCCTTCAGCTGCCTCACAAAGATCGACAACAGCCGCGCTGTCCGGAACCGGATGAGCCTGCAGGAAATCACCGATATTATTCATTCTCCCGGCATCACCACTGAGATTGTCGGCAATGTACTGAACACATTCCGTGAAGAAGGCAACTCCTTTGTACGTCCGTTTTGTACCGGAGATCCTGATACATGTAAACTTGATCCGGATGCGGTACTGGACATCACCCATGAAAGCCTGATCAGGAACTGGTCGCGTCTGAAAGATTGGGCAAAAAGGGAATATGAATTTTACGCAACCTATCAGGATTTCAAGAAACAGCTGGAGCGCTGGAAAGAGAGCGGAAAGAGCAGCAATTTTCTTCTTCCCATTGGCCCGCTCTCCTTCTTTGAAAATTGGTATACCAAGTGCAAGCCCAATCCGAGCTGGATCCGCCGTTATTCGGAAATCGAAGGAGATCGCGAAGCGGAACTGGAAAATGCAAGGCATCAGCTTGAGGATATCCGTGAATTTCTGAAACGAAGTGCGCGTAAAGTTGCCATTCCGCGTGCATTCATGAAATACGGTGCAAAACGCATTGCTACAGGGTTTGCAATAACCGTAATGATGCTTCTCTCCATATTCTACTGGATTGACGCCGAACAAAAGCAGAATGATGCGGTTATTGAGACTATTCAGGAGCGTTCGGCAGCTCTCATGCAGAGCAATGAGGTGAATACAGAGAATAAGGCCAATTACCTGCTTATTAGTGAGCGATATCAACCCGGATCCCTGGCAGTCAGTTTTTCAGAATTCAATCCGAGAACGGCTTTGACGCTTTCTGTTGATGTTTACAGACAGCTGCTGATGTACAACAAGTATGACAAAAGCGAACTGAAGAGCGAACTAATGCAGTATACACAGCAGCAAATGGATGAGATGCTGGCAGCCGGCGAAGACCTTCCATTTTTGCTGAATGAGCTGAATCAGTTTACAAGTATGCTGGCGTATGACAACTACTACAATCCCAATCTGCAAACGCAACAGATTCTGGAAAGATACACGGATGAAGGGTATACCCTGGCACTCTCCTTTTTCAGTGATCCATCCCAGTTCCGGCCCACTATACCGGTTGAGCTTAATTACGCCATTCAACAGTGGCTTACATTCGGCACGGTTACTCCAGAGAAATCCACTGCGATTTTGAGCCTGATTTCACCCTTTGAGAATGTTCAGGCAGACGCCATGTTTCAAATTTATTATCCACGGGGCAGTTATGAGATTAACGGCCGTGTTTCTAACAATTTTAACGGCGGGTATCACACACTTGCTTCACTCTATGCGTCAAAAGGTGATTCTGAACATGTTATAGAGAGCTTTGAACGAATTCGAAACTCGGGCCAGGATGAGTATTTTATCGGCAGCCTGTTTAACAATTACAATCATATATTGGCCATTTTCTACCAGTTTGATCATGAGAGGCAGGCTGCACCCATGGTTGCCTGGCTGGGTGAAAATTATGAATCGAATGTGCCTCTGACTATCTACCGCAACTCTGTGATTCGGGCAGGCTACATGAGCGCATTTTATCGAGCAAATATTGAAAAAAATATCTTTCGCGCTTTTGGCGGTTATTTCTTCCCCAATCTGACCCTGGCAGATCGTGAATTATTTGAGAAACTCGCCGATAGATATGAAACCATGATCGAAGCGATTTCGGACCCTAATGAAAGAAATTTTGCCCTTGCAATGAACAAAAAAAGAAGAGCTATGTTCGGGCATAAATATGCATTTGATCGCGGGTTAATCCCAAGACTGAATGAACTGACCCGGCATCTGGACGACGCCGTGGAACATTTTCGTTTGGTAGATGAATCATTCCTGGCAGAAGAGATCCCTATCACGATTCCATATTTCGGGGAAGGTGTACGCAGTATTCAGATTAAAAGACGAAATCTGTTCATCTATCCGGACTACATGGAAGGATGGTTCAGCAAAACCTATCATTCCGATCTTTTCTTTAATTATATCTATCGGAACAACCTTGCAGATGAATTTTATACGACACCGGAAGAACTGGATATGATCCATCTGTGGCTGGCAAAAGCCTATGAGAAAAAGCCTACGATGCAGTATATCAAGTTTGACAACAAGTACCCTCTCTCTGATGAAGTACATGAACGCATTCTAACTTTGATTGAAAATCACCCGCTTGGTCAGACATTCGACCTGAACCTGCTCAACCTGATCATGGCAAACAGAGAGTTCGAGGAAGGGAATATTGAAGAAGCACTTAATCACTATGCCCGTTTTGATACGGATAATTTTCAGGCTTCCAGGGATCGCTATGAATATATAGAAACGACATTTTTCATGAATCAGATGAAAGATATGGCTGTAAACTTGGCTGTAGCCGAATACAGTGATGAAGCGATTGAAATGGCCGAACGGTTTGAAGCGGAACATGAAAAAGCCTATGCATACATCTTTATGGCAGAGAATGTTTATCTGGAAAATCAGTCCCCGCAGGCATTTGTTTACCTGGATTCTGCCCTAACCAAAGCCAGCCGGGTCGAATTCTCGCAATTTGATTTTGGTGTAAACCGCCAGATCGATATCCGCCAGAATCTGATTCTGTTGCTATCAAGGATTGGAGGACGTGAACTCAATGAAATTTCCAATGACGTACTGCGTGAAATTATAGAAGATGTAAAGTTTTCAGGAATCACTAGCCGCGTATACGGCGTTGCAGAAGAAGGTAATTTTTACAGAGCCTTGACAGCCATGCCTCCTACTTTAACTGAAAGCCAGGAGATTTTTCTGCAGTCGATCATTCTCTGGCAGGCTGCCATTGAGCAGCAGACGGATGAGGAAGCCTCGCAATGGCAGCCAATGGACAGATTCTTTACGCACGATTACAACTATATCTTCTACCTGCCCAATTAACCATCACCTATGAGCCGATATAACACAGTATATTATCTGTTGATTCTTCTGCTGGTTACGGGAGCTTTTGCCTCTATGGCGCAAAACACCTATGGTATTAAAATTATGGGGGCCGTTGCTGCGGCATTTTCCGCTATTTTCTTATTTCAGGCAATTAATAAGGAAACAAGCATCTTTCAAACCATTGAGCTGTCGGGACTTGCCGTTTTGGCTGCCATTATCAGCCTGCGCACATTCTATATTCACTTTCCTTATGCTGAGCTTGTTTATGGTTTGGCCGGAATCTCTATTTTCGGGGTATACAGCTATAAATTGATCATTTTGTATCCCCGTATCAGAAAGGAGAACTCGTTTTTATCGACCATGGTACTTCTCTTTTTTGGAAGTCTGAGCCTGTTTGTACTCTCTCTGACTATCACTCCCTTTATGCCGTCATTGGCAGAGCCTGTAGGTATGGCCGCATTTGCACTCATTATACTCTTTGCAATCACCTCACTGGTTAAAAAAGAAGTACTCTATGAAGGTGAAAAAGTAAACGCATTGAAAATAGCATCCCGCTCCGAGCCCCGGGCCTTAATGCTGCTGGCGCTATTCACTTTGTTCAGCCTCTACATCGGCCTGAATAAAATTAATCTTATTCCCTCCATTTATTCCGATGAATATCCCAGAGCCTACTT
The DNA here is from genome assembly GCA_033721975.1 of Balneolaceae bacterium. Classification (GTDB taxonomy): domain Bacteria; phylum Bacteroidota; class Rhodothermia; order Balneolales; family Balneolaceae; genus Rhodohalobacter. The sequence goes on along the minus strand of JAWVZW010000078.1, from coordinate 3,866 downwards.
CGAGCTGGTAAGCCGGGCCGAATCCGGTGATGAGGAATCTCAGGATGGAGAGTACAAACACGACCGGTTCCAGCAGGAGTACGAAAAGTTCATCGAGAAGCATTCGGATACGTTTGAGTATTAGGATCTGGGATTGATATTTGATGGACGATGAGCGATGTGAGATGTTTGAGAATTTATTTCACTTCACTTTATTTGCATTCTCACGCAATAAATGAACTCATTTCTTCTCTTTTGAATGATCAAAAGAGACAAAAATCACCGGCAATCAGATCCTCCGGTGGCAGCTCCCTCAGTTACGCTAAAGAAAATCAATGGTCCATCCGGTTTATCTCATTTGACAAGATCTCACCGGTGTGATTTTCTTCTTTACGCTTCTCTCCGGGATCTGCTGATCACCGGACGATCTGCAAGGCGGAAAGGATAAAGTATTTATGGACAGCTGAAGAAGTTTACCAGGCTATAAACTATACCTAACATCAAATTCTTGGCTTGTTGCCTGAAGCCTGAAGCTTGCTGCCTGTTGCCTAAAATAATCCCTACCCCTTGCACCCTGAACTTTCAACTAGAGTCTGGCCTCAACACCCCAACGCCGGAGGCGTTACACATCAATAGCCCCGTGCGAAGCGCGGGGTTATGATGCGTCATCCACCAAACCCCGAGGCAGGATTCAGATCAACGCCCGAATTTGTATCGAGGGGTAATGGAGAAATGTTTGCTAAACCAAAATACTTGGACCATTGGCTATCATCCCCCATTGCCCCCTTCGAAGGGGGACACTCCTTAATTAGTCATTGAATTTTTATATTGGTGCCATCTGTTCCAAATGCCTGCTGTCTGAAGCATGCAGCCTGTCTCTTGCACCCTGAGCCCTGCACCTTGACCTCACTCCTTCAACCTCTTCAGGCTCCACTCTTTATTCTGAGACCGAAGGTAGGTTTCACTGTCCAGCACATAGGTATCAAAATGTGACAAATCATCAATGGATTCGGATTTTTTAATTACGGTTTCCAGTCCCTCCTGCATCTGCTGATACTTGAACTCCATTTCCTTCGTATTGTTGGATTCAGAATAAGTTGATATCAATGCAATGAAACCCACCAGCATACCGATCAGGCTGATTTCAACGACGTACTCAGGCAGCTCGTAGAACTCCCCGATGATATTGAGGGTACCCCAAATCAATGAAACTGTCAGCATCAGGTAAATGACTGATTTGTAAAACAGCAGTTTTTTCTTGAGATCGGCTCGTTTTTTTCTGAAATAGGAAAGCTGGTCAGACAGGCGATGGCTCCTGTAATACTCAATTTTCTGATTCAGGGAATAGCGGAGAATTCGCTGCTTCAGACTGATCAGCCTGCTCATATTGACAAGGTAGCCGTGCCAGACAAAGGGTTTCAGCTGATCAATATACTGCTCGAACTCACTCTCCGAATAGCAGCCGGATTCATTATTCTCCGACCGGATATTGAACAGGTAAAACCAGATCTCACTGCGAATCTGTTCCGCCTTGGCCCTGTCCTGTGTCCATTTGCCAAACGTTGTCTTATCCGACAGCCGAAGCTGGAGGGTTACAAATACTCCTGTCATGGAGATGATTACTGCAATGATTCGGATGACCGGTGCATATCCCCAGAACATTGTATCCGGTATATTGCCGAATTCATCAAAGAAGACAATGATTCCCAGTATGATGAGACCCGTAATCAGTCGCTGTTTCCATTTCCTTTGATGATAAGTAGCAGATCGGTCCAGCTCCCGGAACACAGGAATAATGGAATCAAGCATGTCTACTTCGTTGTTCCACTCTTTTTCATCCGGCCAAAGTATGTGGACACCCAATCTTCTTTTCTTCAGATCCTCTACAAAATGAGATGTACCCCCGTCTTTCAATCCTTCCTGAGGACGCATCAGCGCAAAGACAGAAATTCGCTCCCGATCACCGCCTGCTTCCGAAAGTGCAAATTCGAGCATCGACTGATTGCAGGCAACGAACGGATTTATGTTTTCATCTTTACTTTCCTGTACAATAATTAACCGATCAGCTTGCTGGAGAATACGGTTAAACTCACCAGTCCAGTCCGGACCCTTTTTCGAACTTTTTGACTTTTTATACGCTACTGATTCCTGTATAAATCGCTCTTTTTCAAAAGGCAGAAAAACATAAAGCGGAATATTCCTTTTTAGAACCTCATCGGCAAATATCATATCCCCACCTGCAGCCAGGCTTGTAATCGCCATATCCGGGGCATCATGACGCATCTCCTCATCCAGATATGTCTGAATCAAATTCCTGGCAGAATCCAGCATATCCTCGGTAAAACGCTTCTCTTTTCGATCAGCCCTATCAATCAAATGTCCGGTAAAGATGAGTGATCGTTTGAGTTCTCTGTTTTCTGGCATAAAAATTCACGTCGGTTCGAAAGCCTGCCGGCACTGTCAGTAGATGAAGGCTGTAGGAATATCCTAAATAATGATCAATTCAGGAATTTTTTATCATTTTGGATTCTACAATCCGGATCGGCTCATCTTCAGTACAGCAAACAACTTCTTACAAAAAGCTCCCGCGACTCTCCTCAACTTTTAGTAACATCAGGGCAATGTCTATCAACTAAAGAACTCTTTCACATGACACGTATTCTGATACCACTACTCACTTTACTGATCTCACTTCCGGCCGGACTTATCGCCCAGGATAATGGCGATGACTGGGACATAAACACCCATCGCGCCGGATACGAGGAGATCTCCTTTGAAACGGACGAAGGCACATGGATGAACCTTGACGTGAGCCCGGATGGCTCGCAGATCGTCTTCGATATGCTTGGCGATATTTACATCATGCCGATTGACGGTGGTGAGGCAGAACTGCTTCGCGGCGGACTCGCCTATGAAATCCAGCCCCGGTTCAGCCCGGATGGATCAAAGATCTCTTTCACCAGCGATGCGGGAGGCGGTGACAACATCTGGGTGATGAACCGCGACGGTTCGGACGCCAAACAGATCACCAATGAAAGCTTCCGGCTGCTCAACAACGCAGTCTGGACACCCGATGGAAACTACCTGGTGGCACGAAAACACTTTACCTCCGGGCGCTCACTCGGCGCCGGCGAAATGTGGATGTATCACATTACCGGAGGATCCGGAATTCAGCTCACCGAGCGGCCCAACGACCAGCAGGATGCGGGTCAGCCGTTTGTCTCACCCGATGGACGCTACGTCTACTACAGCCAGGATGTTTATCCCGGTGGATTCTTTCAATACAACAAGGATCCCAACAGCCAGATCTATGTGATCAACCGGTACGATCGTCAGGAAGGTGACATCGAGCGTGTAACCGGCGGACCGGGCGGTGCCATCTCCCCCACCCTCTCCCCCGACGGAAATCGTATGGCTTTCATCAAGCGGGTACGAACCAAATCCGTCATCTACATCCGTGACATGGAGAGCGGCATTGAGCGACCGGTTTACGATGATCTCACCATCGATCAGCAGCAGGCTTGGGCGATCTTTGGCCCTTATACCAATTTTAACTGGACGCCCGACGGAAACCATCTCATATTCTGGTCTAAGGGGAAAATCAATAAACTGAACGTAAATACACTGGAATCAGAAATTATTCCGTTCAGCGTAACATCTACGCATCAGCTGGCTGATGTGGTTCATTTTGAGTTTGATCCCGCGCCCGATACCTTCACGGCCAAGGCGATCCGCCACGCCACCACCTCCCCCGATGGAAACCTGCTGGTATTTAATGCGGCGGGATACCTCTGGAAAAAGGAACTTCCCAATGGCACTCCGCAGAGGCTCACCAATGAGACTAATTTTGAATTTGAGCCTTCGTTTTCCCCGGATGGTAACACCCT
>JAWVZW010000077.1:0-8138 GCA_033721975.1 Balneolaceae bacterium | reverse complement strand
GTTCCATTGACGGTTTAGGATCAACAAGATTTTTGGGTGTAAGTACCGGAAAAATTCTTTCGGCGGTATCCAGGAGACCTGCCATCAGGCTGCGCAGCATAATCAGAGAGAGGGGCTCGCGCTCAGCCAGCAGAGAAAAGAGGCGGACAGGCCTATACTCAACATCTCCAATACCGTCTCTGTTGAGATCGTATCCCTCATACTGGCTCCAGTAATTTCCTTCATAGCGGTTGGGATTCGAGCGGCTGTTCGTCGATACGTCAAATACGTTGCCAATGAAGTTATTTCTGACAATCTGATTATCCAGCCCGTTTGCCATCATCCGGATAGCTGTTCCGTTATCCCGGAAGTCGTTTTGTTCGATATGGATCCGGTTGGAGGCTTCACTGTAAATTCCGACCGAATTGGATTCAAACCGGTTGAATTCAATCACGCTATCGTTGATTTCTTTTAGAAGCAGGCCGTACCGGTTTGCACCCCAGTTTTCAATAAACCGGTTGTGGCGCATGGTTACGTTTTTTGTGTACATCACTGCCACGCCCGAAATGTTATCTCTGAATAGATTATCCACATAGCTGCAGTTATCCGAGTACATAAAATGAAGACCGTAGCGAATATTGCCATATACGCTGTTGCCGGTCATGCTGCTTCCTTCCACGAATTCTAGATAGATGCCGTCACGGTGACCATAAATTTCATTCCGGTGCACTTCTATGTCTTTGCTGTACCATAAGTGAATACCGTTACCGGATGTAGTTTGCCGGTCAGCGTTTGAGTAGATCATATTGTCAGTAATGACCACTCCTTCACTCTTCGCCACAAATATTCCAAAGAAGTTGTTTGCCAGTACCAGGCTTTTCAGATGTATATCACGGCTTTCCTCAATTAGAATGGCAGCATAGTCATCCATGAATCCGGAGCCTGAATTTCTGATTTCAAAATTTTTCAGGGTTATCTGATTTCCCATTACAATCAACCCGTATCCTTGTCCTCCGATATCCATCACAGCGCTGTGTTGTCCGTCGATCGTGATCGGTTTGTCAATCACAAGTTCATGGATGCTGTAGGTTCCGGGCTCCAGCAGTATGGTTGATCCGGGTTCTGCCTGCTCAATAATCTTCCCAAGATCTGACAGGTCGTCATTCGCAACATTTGGAGATGAAGTTTGAGCCGTTGCCGATAGCGGCAAGAACACAAGAATTGCAGCACAAATCCTCATTAAACTTTTCGGATACCATGTCCTAAATAGCCGGAAAAAAAGAGATTTTATCATTGAGTTATGTCCCATTTCTCCACCACATAATTTTTTGCCTGCTCCCAATTCATTTCATTGGCATCTGTAATTGCAGAGGGCATTGATTCCTGATCCGGGAGAGCAAAAAGCGAAAGCCCCATCGGACTCTGGATATTTTCCGAATAGTAGATATGCGCGTTTTCAACCGGCAGCCATTGGTTCTGACGGGTATAATCTGGTACGTAGTGTTTCGCGTTAACCGCAACATCCGGGTGCTGATGGCTGTAAGCCGCCATGCACTCGATGCTGTCAAACACAGAAGGTTTTCCTTTCTTACTCACCATCTGAGAAGCAAACTGCATGTCAGAAACAACCATCTTGCAGTATGAACACTCATCTGTATGCAGATGCACTTCCTTCGGATCTTGTGTAACACAGGAGCTCATCAGAAACAGCGCCATTAAAAGTAGAAAAAGACCCACTTTCATGATGCTTCTCCATTCTGTTGATCGGATGAAGGCTTGCTCGACCAAAAAGCATAGGATGCAAGGCTCATGCTTATAACTGAAATGTAGAACCCGGGTCCCGGCCAGGATGAGGCCGTGATATTCAGCAATTGTTTGGTTCCTATCAGCGGAGGCTGATAGGTCATACCCGGAACTTTTATAGCGGCATCATCCGATAAGTTATGACCGTAATCGTAGCCCCATAAGTAAAAGTCAATAAGGCCTGCTACGGCAAGCAAAACAAACAGGATAATCCATATAAGCAGTGCCGTTCTGTTGCCCCAAGCTGCCACACCGAGCCCTGAAACAATCAGAAAGGCAAAGATCCACGGCATAATTTTTAACTCCGGTATAGACTCCGGAGTTATCTCTTTCATACCGATGTAATGATTCAGGCCGTTTATGTTTTGAAGATCGTTTTTATTCTGACCCTCAATTTTATTGATGGAAATTTCCATACCTATTCCTTCCGGGTACTGGGGTGCATCCATGTCAATCGTCCAGATTGGAACCAGAAAGACAAGCCCCAATAACAGCGAAGCGACAGCCATTACTATTTTTTCTTTGGTTTTCATGGTACCTCACGATGCATTTCAAGTTGTTAAGAAGAGAAAAGGGCCGGTCAAAGCCCCTTTCAGGATCTGATAGTATTAATCATCACAAAATTTCAATCAATTTCCTGTACCTGTACCATAGCTTATAGGCACATTGGAGCCCGCCGGAGATACCCTTGCATAGCCCTGCATCTCCTGGTGCAGTGCGGAGCAGAAGTCGGTACAGTAGAATGGATAAACGCCGGGATTCTTGGGTTCCCACACAAGTGTTCTGGTTTCACCCGGCATAATCAGCAGCTCCGCATTCTGGGCTCCCAGCATGGCAAAACCGTGAGGCACATCCCAGTCCTGTTCCAGGTTGGTGACGTGGAAATAGACCTTGTCACCGACACGTATTCCCTCAATGTTATCCGGTGCAAAGTGGCTGCGGATGGTCGTCATATAGACATGTACGTCGTTGCCGTTTCTCTCTACACGCGTTTCAGCCTCTGATTTGGTTGCATCCGGGTGATTGTTATCCTCCAGCGGATAAAATCGGATTTGACGCTCTTTAACTTTTTCGGCTGAAATCCCTTGTGCGTAATGCGGTTCACCGTCCGTCGGGAAATCCAGGAGCAGTTCCATGTTGTCCCCTGAGATATCGATAAGCTGTGCAGAGTGAAACAGTTCGGGACCTGTAGGCAGATATCTGTCTTTGGTGATCTTATTGAGCGCTACCAGGTACTTGCCTTCCGGCTGCATGCTGTCACCGCCCGGAATCATCAGGTGACCCGGTGAGTAGTAGGTATCTATCCGATCCACAACTTCGAATGTTTCCAAACTCCATTTTACGATCTCGGATGAAATAAACGCTGTTGTATAGGCATACCCGTTTCCATCAAATTCGGTATGGAGTGTGCCTATTCCCGCATTTTCAACCTCTGCGTGAATCACGGAATCGTAATTCAAGACCGGTATCCCGTCTACTTCACCTTCAAAATCCTCATTTTCAATGGCTTCAAGCATTTTTTCAAATGAATGAACCGGCAATACGGACGACAGTTTACCGCCGCCAACAATGTATCTTCCACTTGGATCCACGTCCACACCGTGCGGAGATTTTGGAGTGGGCAGATAGTAAATTATGCCAGGATTTTCAATCGGATCAATAACTCGTACGGTTTCGATAAGTTCTGATTTTGCCCGCTGCTCGTTATGATCCATGTAATTGCGATAATGGGGGGCGTCTATCTCCCTTCCGCCACCATTCGCTACCAGTTCTGCTGCTTTTCGCCAGTTTACGGCTGCAATAAAATCCTTGTCATTCCTGGATGCATTTCTCTCCAGAAGCGTGTGAGCTTCTTCTGTATTATAGCTTGTAAAGAAAGACCAGTCTTCTGAAGGACCTTTCCCTGCGTGTGAGAGATCATAATTAAAACCGGGAACCAGAATTTGAAAGTCGATATTCATTTCGCCCTCTTCTCCTATTTTGATAAAGGAGAGAGTTCCCTTGAAGTTTTCAGCATAGGAAGAAATAGCAACATCCTCATTTTCCAGGCTCTGTTCATCCATTGGAATACTGAATCGGGTAGCGGCCGAAATGTATTCTGTGTTTGTAGTAACAAACGGTGAGGCGTGATTTCCCGCTGAATTGGGTATTTCTATAATCTCAGCTGTCTGGAAATTGGCAAAATCTATCCGTGCTACACGGGGTGTATTATTGGCGTTGATGAATATCCATCGTCCGTCAGGCACACCGTCAGTCTGCGACATTTCCGGATGGTGTGCATCATCCCACGGTATAAACCCATGCGTGGTTTGAAGCATAGGTTTTGTTTCCTCAGAGTATCCGTATCCGCTTACCGGTGCCTGTGAAAAGACCGGAATTGTATAAAGGTGGCGACCGGATGGAAGTCCGTAAACGGTCATCTGTCCGCTGTATCCGCCGGAAAACATTCCATAGAATTCATCATGTTCACCGGGTGCGACGTAAACTTTTTGCGCAGCATCCGATGAGCCCGACAGGTTTTGCTGTGACGGACATCCATAAAGGGTTAACCCGATGACAGCAATGATCGGCAATGCCCACCATGCATGCCTTTTCTTCTTATTTATTGGTTCCATAATGGTATTTGTTTATTGATTTGTAGGGATTTTAATTTTCAGATTCCGGCATCTCTATGGTGCGGAAGTATTCGACAATGGCTCTTGCCTCCTCAATCGTTACATTTTGATAGGGCATTGGAGACATGTATTCCTGCATCATTTTTTTGCCTTCCGGATGTTTTCTTGTCATTTCATCCGGGTTCATGATCATATTCATCACATACGTCGGTGTTCTCCGGTCCAGAACTTCACCCACAGCGGGACCTACATACCGTTCCGTCGGTTTATGACAGGCTGTACATTTTGAGTTGAAAACGGTTTTTCCTCTTTCAGCCAGTTCAGGATCCAGTTCACCCAGTTCCACTTCTTCTGTAACCGGACCAATCCCATGTTCCAATTGAAAGGAAGTGAGTCCATCGCGGTTTTCAGCTGACTGACTTTCGGCGTTTTCAGGCTCGCTCCCTCCGCAAGCAGTGAATAAAATTAAGCCGGCTACTGCAGCTGTTTTAATGGTAAATGTCATAGTATTCATATTTAGGAGTATTATGTCTTATTAAGGTCAAAATATTTTGATTCAACTTTTATAAGGTCTGCGACTGTTTTTGCCTCAGGGTTTCCCCTACCTGAATGGCAGGCACTGAATAGTGTGGTTTCTTCCAAAAGTGTCAGAATGTCCCGGGTCATATGGCTCCATGCTTCATGGATACTGCAAAAACTCAACTCCCCGCAGTTACCCAGACCAAGCACGCATTCATGAAGATTAAGTTCTCCTTCTATAGCGGAAATGATGTTCATAAAAGAAATTTCATGTGGATTCCCTTTCAGCCTTACACCGCCATTTGGTCCCTTATGCGATTCGATAATTCCGGCTGCTGTGAGCCTCTGCAGCACCTTTGTTAGAAAGTAGAACGATAAACCCAGTTCATCACTGAGTTCCCTGATATTTGTATATCCATCATCTTGTTTTCCCGTAAGCAGAACCGCTGCTCTAAGACCGTAAATACTTGATTTGGATAATATCATCTCAAGCCTCTCCCATATCATGACTGTGACTATTCCTGTAGCTTACCGCTCTGCCGGCCAGAAGCCGAATAAAGATCAGAGTTGACAGGATGGCCAGTGTTCTGCCGGATACTGAAAATCCTGATTCCGGGATAATGAAATTTCCCATGATTATCAGTAGTAATCCGATGTTTAATAACGCCCCGGCTGTCCAGGCTGCGGCCTCGGAGCCCCTTGGACTGCCAGTGAGATGGCGCGGAAAGATCCAATAAGCCGTCCCCAAAATAAATTGCACAAACCATCCCCATATAGCGAGTTCGTAATGTAAGGGAAGGAAAGCCCAGATGGCTGCGTGCAGCACCGATGCTTTATTTACCAGAAGGAGGCCGCCACTCAATACAACGACGCTGAGGCAAACGAAAGAAGAACGAATCATCCATATTGACAGTCTTGGCATCGTTACCCCCTTCTTTTCTTGGGCTGCAGTCGAGGCCACATTTCAGCCAGGTATACAAACACCGCTCCCGCCTGAAACAAAGCTGACATGATCACTCCTGCCTGGATCCACATCCCCGTTTCAGTCCCGGACAGCATCGGTTCTAAACCGAACCGTACCACCAGACCCGTGTTCAGGAGAGCAAATACCATCCAGTGCAGAAGCGATTCCTCCCTCTTTCTTCCGCGCCTGCGACCGGGAAACATCCATATCGATACACCGATGATCACCTGTGTAACCCAACCCATTACAATCATATGCCAGTAAACCGCAAGCAATGACACACCGGTTAATCCGGCAAGAATGTCATGCATTCCAGCCAGGATCACGCCTGCCGCCAGGTAGACAAGGCCGGCTTTAATCATCCATCTCGTTACTTTCGGCATGGGTCAGATTCAGGATTCAGGTTTTTGTTTCACTTTATATGAAACTGTTTGGGCAAAATGAGCCATTAATAAATCACCCAAGCAGCGCCTCTGCTTTCTTGAACAGGATGTTGTTTTCCAGGTGTACGTGTTTGTGAAGGTCTTTTTCAAATCCCTCCAGGTTTTGATAGAGAATCCGGTAGGTCGCGCACGCACCTGCAGGAGGGGTAAAGCGGTTACTTAACTCGCCGATTTTTTCCATTACCCTGCCGGCCGTTTCATGCTCCTCTTCCATCTGGTCCAGTTCCATTCTGAGCTCCTCTGCCTTTTTGGGATCGGGTTTTCTTCCCTCTTTGAGATCGCTTTCAAGAGATTTGATCAGAGGAAAAACGGTGTTCTCCTCACTTTCCAAATGATCGATCAGTTCCCCGGCCAGTTCTGTAAAATGCCAGTAAATATCCTTGTTCTCAGGGTGCGTTTCACCGTGAACCCTGGCGACTTTTGCGGCATAGGAAGTGATCTCTTCCGTCTTCTTCCGTACAAAGGTGTGATGTGTATTTTCAATGTAGTCAATCAAAAAGGAGGGCGACCAATCGCTGTAGTTTTCGCCGCTTCCGGTTTCACTGCCGTATACCTTCTCAAGATCTTCCTGAATGTCTTCCGCGTTCACCCCTTTTTTCTCGCAAATGACGGATAACAGCTGCCCGCCGCCACAGCAAAAGTCGATACCGTATTGCCGGAAAACTCCGGCTGCTTCATAGTTTTCCGCCACGATGTCTCCGACGGATCGATTCTTAAAATTCATTTTCTCGTTTTTTAGATGAATCATTTTTGTAATAAAATTTTCATTGACCGCTTATTTACTCACCCAATAATTATTGCAGCCCCATTCAGGCCAAAGGGTTCTGACTGATGAAAGTGAAGAAAGCGGCATCAAGTGAATTCTTATTTCTTTTTTCCTACTGGGAGAAGGATAGTGGAATTAATAATAAGTTACAAGAGTCTTTTGTCTGAAATAGCTTGGGAATAGTTGGCTGTCCGGCCTGATTAATTCATGAAGTCATGGATTAACATCAGTTTAACCTTGAATATGACTCTGCACAGTAAATACTGTACCATCAACTTTAAATTACAGTCACCTATTTGATTTGATACTTTTTCCAATTTTATTTCGCATATGTAGTTGAACCATCATTCTAACCAATGGATACACTTATGAAACGTCTCGCTTTTTTACTGGTACTTCCTCTGTTTTTAACCGGATGTTATAATGCCCAAGTCACAACGGGGTTAACCCCGTCAGCCGAAGTGATTGAGGTAAAGTGGGCTCATGGATTTATATATGGGCTTGTTCCTCCAAAAGTTGTTGAAGCTGAAGACCAATGCAGTAATGGGGTAGCCCGAGTTGAAACCAAATTGAGTTTTTTAAATCAGCTTGTTCAGGCAATTACTTTCGGCATTTACTCTCCAATGTCAATTAGTGTAACCTGTGCAACCGGTGGCATGGCAGCAACGAATCCGGCCGATATCATAGATGTTCAAAGAGATTCATCAGAAGAGATAGTCATAGAGAGCTTCAGCAAAGCCATAAAGCTTTCAGCTGAAAACGAGAGAGCTGCTTATGTGCAGTTTAAATAGCAATCAATAAACCATTCATACAATGGGTCAGTTACATACTGGCTTTTGGTCTTAACAAAAGGCCGTATCGGATAGATGCGGCCTTTTTTTGATGATGGCACCAGTGAGGTTCAGGCTTTCCCGGTTTATCGTTACTGCGAACTGCATGCAGCAGGTTCAGGCTTCAGGCTTCAGGCTTCAGGCTTCAGGCTTCAGGCTTCAGGCTTCAGGCTTCAGGCTTCAGGCTTCAGGCTTCAGGCTTCAGGCTTCAGGCTTCAG
>JAWVZW010000076.1:0-8187 GCA_033721975.1 Balneolaceae bacterium | reverse complement strand
CAGACCCAGCCGGCTGTATACCCGTTCATTCAGATATGCTTCAAAGGACATTCCTGAAATGGACTCAATGATCTCCTCCAGAAGGATGTAGCCCAGATCGCTGTACTGACGGTTTTCTCCCGGAACTCCCGAAAGAGGCAGCGAACGGATCGCCTCCAGGCGTTCATCAGGCCTGTCAGGAAGATAATAGAGCGGGTACCAGGGCCTCAATCCTGACGTATGATTTAGCAGCTGGCGGATGGTTATTGAGCTGTGACCTGAATTATCAAAGCCGGGCAAAAACCGGGAAATGGGGTCATCGAGTTCAACCATACCATCCGTGTGAAGTGCCATCACAGCATACGTCGTGGCAAATATTTTGGTCAGGGATGCCAGATCAAAAAGATGTTCCCTGCTCATACTGTCGGGGCGTTCAATTACACGCAGGTCTTCGTTGTACAGGGATGCATATCCATAGGCTTTGTGATGCACGATCTCACCCTTTTCGCCAATTAAAAGCACCACTCCGGTGAATTGATCATCGGAAAGAGCCGCCTGTATCAGTGAATCAGCCTCCGCAAACCGTGGATCATCTGCGCCGCCCTCATCGCCGGTGCTGCAGGAGATTGCCATAAAAATCAAAATAGCCAGAAATAGCCATAACGAAACAGAAAAGCCGCTTTTCATCTCTTATAAATCTTATTTGTGCGGTTTTAACCCTTTTTTCACCTCTTGATAGTAATCCTCATAGATTGTCACGATGCGCTCCATTGCAAACTCTTCAGCCCGTTTTCTGGCAGCTTTTGCCATCCGCTCGTGCAAATTCTCATCGGTCAGAATCTTGGTGGCACATCGTCCCATACACTCTACATCGCCCAGTTCACAAAGAAATCCGGTCTCATTGTCAATGTTCACTTCTGGCAGTCCGCCAATATTGGAACTTACCACGGGCACGCTGCAGCTCATCGCCTCAAGGGCAGCCAGTCCAAAAGTCTCGCTGCCGGAAGGGATCATAAACAGATCCGAGATGGATAAAACCTCCTCAACCTGTTCCTGCTTACCCAGAAACCGGACGTGATCACAGGTACCCAGTTCCCTGCAAGTCTGTTCTGCTCGGGGCCGGTCGGGTCCGTCACCCACCATCAGAAGCTTGGCTTTTACACCGTTCTTAAGCACCTGACTGAAGGCTGAAATCACATCAGGAACACGTTTTACTTCCCTGAAATTTGAGACATGGGTAACCACTTTTTCCCCTTCCGGACAAATCGCTTTCTTGAAATGCTCCTTTTTCGATTTTTTAAACCGTTCCAGATCAATAAAGTTGGGTATCACCTTGATATCCTTTTTAATGTCAAAATGGCGATAGGTCTCCTCCTTCAGATATTCGGATACAGCTGTAACGCCGTCGCTTTGGTTGATTGAAAAATCAACAACCTGCTTGTAGCTCGGATCCCTGCCGATCAAAGTGATATCCGTTCCATGAAGCGTGGTTATAACCGGTACATGGGCGGCTTCTTTTTCCAGAATTCTTTTTGCGAGATAGGCGCTCGTAGCATGGGGAATGGCGTAATGAACGTGCAGAACATCCAGCTTTTCAAAATGTATCAGGTTCACCATCAGATTTGCCAGGGCAAGATCATAGGGTGGATATTCGAATAGGGGATACGAACTCAGGTCTACTTCGTGAAATGTAATATCGGTACGAAATGAATCCAGCCGGGCCGGCCTGGAATAGCTCAGTATGTGAAGATTATGGCCGCGATCGGCGAGTCCCTTTGCAAGTTCAGTGGCTACAACGCCGCTTCCTCCAAAGGTAGGATAACATACAATACCAATATTCATTTCAGGTCCATTTGGGTTTCATTCAAATATACAAAACTGACTGAGGATGTTTGCATAGTGAAAACTTTCGCGATGACCGTCCCGTTCATTTATTGTTCCTATATCTCAAAAATTACAATGCACACGACACGATATTAGGTGAAATTTTGCTTTTCCTTTATATTTACGATCCCACTGACCGATAATCACTTATTTGAATTCTACACTATGGCAGGACATTCAAAATGGGCTAATATCAAGCATAAAAAAGCCCGTGAAGACGCTAAGCGAGCCAAGGCTTTTACCAAGCACATCCGGGAGATCACTGTTGCAGCCCGTGAAGGAGGAGGCGATCCCGATACAAACCCCAGATTGTCATTGGCAATCGAAAATGCGAAAGCGATTAACCTGCCTAAGGATAATATTGAACGTGCCATCAAAAAAGGGACGGGCGAGCTGGATGACGGCTCCGGAAACTATGAGGAAGTTACCTACGAAGGATACGGACCCGGTGGTATCGCCTATTTTATTGAAGCCACGAGCAACAACCTGAATCGTACTGTTGGAGAAATACGTCATATCTTTACCAAGCATGGCGGAAATCTCGGTACCGATGGTTCGGTGGGTTATCTTTTTGAGCAAAAAGGCTCCATCAAAGTGCAATCGGAAGACCTGGAAGAGGAAGAGTTCATGCTGGCCGCAATAGATGCAGGCGCAGAGGATGTGGTAAATGAAGAGGATTTTTTCGAGGTATTTACCACAAGAGAAAATCTTATATCTGTCCGAAAAAACCTCGAAGAGATGGGATATGAGATTGAAAGTGCCGAGCTGGTAAGAATTCCCTCAACAGAGGTGGCTGCGGAACCCGATACGGCACGAACGAATCTAAAAATGATGGACAAATTTGATGAAAATGATGATGTATCAAATATCTTCACAAATATGAAGCTGGATGAGGATACTCTGGCACTGCTCAATGACAATGATTAAACATGTGCGGGCCTGAATTTTTTGATATACGCTCCACGATTCCCATTCGTTAAATGCCCTGTGACCTAAACTTAAACTGCTACTTTTCCATGAAGAGATTTCTGATCCCCGTTTTGCTCGGATTTATTCTTATAGGATCGGCACCAAATGATGCCCGAAAGGCCAATGAGGCCTATGAAAGAGGCGACTATGAGGAAGCGGTTGAACTTTATAGAAGTGCGATTCGTCAGGACCCGGAAAATATGCGCCTCTATTACAATCTGGGCAATGCACTGGCAAAATCCGGCAATCTGGAGGAAGCTGCCCGGGCTTATGATCAGTATCGTGCCATGACGGAAAATGCGGATGAAGAATCAATGGCAGATTACAATCAGGGCCGCATGCTTACCGAGACAGAAAATTACGAGGAGGCTCTCAGCTATTTCAGGGATGCACTCAAAAAAAATCCTGATGACGAAGATGCCCGTTACAATTATGAACTGGCAAAGAGAAAGCTGCAACAGCAACAAAACCAGCAGCAGCAACAGAATCAAAATCAGGACAACGAGAACGACGAAGAACAGGAGCAGGACCAGAATCAGCAGCAGCAACAACAGCAAGACAACCAGCAACAGCAGAATCAGCAGCAGCAAAACAATCAGCGGAATCAGGACCAGAATCAGCAGCAACAACAACCGCGCCCTGAAGAACTGACTCGTGAAGAGGCCGAAAATCTGCTGGATGCCCTTGAGGAACTGGAAAGAGATCTCCTTGAAAACCAGAAAAAGGAGTCAAGCCAAAGCAATACCCGAAATGATAAAGACTGGTAACTTCATTTCAGCCTTCTCTTACCGCCTGCTTGTTCTCCTGATCTTGCCGCTATTATCCGGCACAGGCATTGTATACGGCCAGGATAACGATTTCACGCTTGAGGCAACCATTTCAGAGAATAAAATATTTATAGGCGAACAATTTACTATAAGTATTGAAGTTGGCGGCTCTACAATGAGAGGGGTCTCTCTTCCAAGATTACCCGACATTCAGGGCGCCGGACTCCTTTCGTCCACACCATCCAGAAGTACAAGCGTAACCATTGTTAACGGCCGGACTACAACCAGCACCACCTATACCTTTTCACTCGTAGCCCGGGAGAAGGGAAACTTTACGGTTCCTCCTGTCTCTATTGATATCGACGGGGAAACCTATCAAACCAATCCCATCCCTTTCGAAATATTGGAAAGAAGTGACCTTTCAGCAGAAGACGGGCGTCAGCAGCCGGACATTTTTCTGGAGGTGGAACCGGATGTAAACAGGCCCGTACCCGGTCAGCAGATGGTTGCCAGCCTGGTTCTTTATTTTAAACAGGGCATTGAAATCACGTCCTTTCAACCGTCATCAGGCTGGCGGACAGACGGATTTTGGAAGGAAGAACTGGAGAACGTCCGTCAGCCTCAGGCGGAATCCGTGATACTGAATGGCGTGCGATATCGGAGAGCCACTCTTTTGCGATATGCACTTTTCCCAAGCAGAAGCGGAGAACTGACTTTATCCGGATTTCCTCTGAACGTGGGCATCCGAACCCAGCCCTCAAGGAACGACCCATTCGGCAGTTTTTTCGGATCCGGCGGAAATCAGCGAAGAATATCCATTGAATCAGAGCCCGTTACCGTTAACGTAAGACCACTCGACTCTCCCGATTCCGGCCTCTCCATAAATGCGGTTGGTGATTTTTCAATTGAGCGCCGACTGAACCGATCTACAGTAGAAACCGGTGAAACGCTGGAACTGATTACCACGATCGAAGGTACAGGAAATATCCCGCTGATCCGCAGACCCGAATACCGGCTTCCTGACGGCTTTGACCTATACACCCCTCAGGAAACGACCAACATTCAGCGGCGTGGACTCAGTATCAGGGGAACCAAAACCTACACCGAACTTTTAGTACCCCGTGCACCGGGTCGTTTTTCGATACCCGAAGCACGGGTTGCCTATTATGACCCGAACGCGAGCAGATACCGGTATATCACCCTGCCTGCACTCTCTTTTCGCGTAGAGCCTTCAACAGGTTCTGCGGCGATTGCTGACGGCGGACGAGGCACCCTGGATCTGCAACCAGTTCTGGGACTGGCAGTCTGGCAGCGAGCTTCCTCAAAGTCTTTCTATCAAAAAACATATTTCTGGATTCTTTTATCAATTCCTGTGATCGCCTTTCTGATCGGACTCAGACAGAAAAAGTATCACGGCAGGCTGCAATCCGACCGTTCCTTCGCACGCTCAGAAGGGGCTTACAAAACCGCACTGGAGCGGCTGCAGTCAGCCAGAGATATCGTCGGTAAAGATCAGGTTAAAGAGTGTTATAACCTCCAGCGACATGCACTGGCCGGATTTATAGCCGATAAGCTCTCACTGCCTGAAGCGGGACTTTCTGACAAAGAACTGATTGAAAATGTAAGGGAAGCAACCGGTGACCGAGATCTTACCCGATCCGTGCACTTGATGCTGGAAAAATGTGCGACCATCAGCTATGCACCCATTGCTGAAAGCGAGGATCAACTGGCTGATATTGAGAAGACAGAGCAAATTTTAAAGGAACTCAACAAGCAGCTCAGATCATGAAATCATCTATATTACCGGTCTTGCTGCTGATTCTGCTTTCACCGGCTCTTGCCTTCTCCCAGCAGGCACGTTTTGATGAAGCAAACTTTTTATTGAGCCAGAATGAGTACTATCAGGCACTTGATATCTATAAAACCATTGCCAGTGACGGCTTTGAATCCGGGGCTCTCTGGTACAATATGGGCACAATCTACACCACGCTCGACTCATTGGGTATGGCCAAATATTACTTTTTGCAGTCCCGTGAATTTGATGAAACCAAAAATGAGGCAAACGAGGCACTTCAATATGTAAATGAGCGATTTGACCGCCGTTCAGCGGTGCTCCCGCAGCTTCCCTGGGATCGGTTTTTTAATTATCTGACTGACCGTGTCGGGCCCGAACTGCTGTTTATCCTTGCCTTTATTTTCTTATATGGAGGCTCCACAGGCTTGATCACATCCTGGTTTTTAACGGCCCGAAGTAAATGGATTCGTAATACAGGCTTCATCATGCTTGTCCTATCAGGCCTTTTATTCAGTGCCGCGTTCTACACAGATTACCTTGAAGGCCGCTACCTGACCGGAGTGATCATTGTTGATGAACAAACCGTTTACCAACAGCCTGACATGAATGCCGCCGTGATCAGCACAGCTTACGAAGGGTATACATTGAGAGTTGACGCCTATGAAGGTGCTACAGAAGAAGACTGGAGCTATGTACGGCTGGAAAATGGCATGTTTGGCTGGATCCGGGACAGTGCCATGGAAGTTTTTTAGATCTGTTTCAGATTCCTCTATCATCTTCCCGATCAAAATGACATTCAGCCCGTAATATTCTATCTTACCTTATTACGATCAATTTGAATTATCTACGCCTTTTTAAATGGCTAACGGGCTAAATCCAACATCATCATCTAACTGACAGGATACATGAGCGCACCTCAAAGCTATATCGATCAGCACATCAAGACGTTTCAGGAACAGCTGTTTGAATTTCTTCGCATTCCAAGCGTAAGCACTGATTCACAACACAAAGGCTATGTTTTAAATGCTGCCAAATTTCTGGTACATCAGCTTGAAGATATCGGTCTTGACAATGTAACCCTCCATGAAACCGACGGGCATCCGATCGTAACTGCGGAAAAGTGTCCATACGATGACCGGCCCACCGTATTGATTTATGGCCATTATGACGTACAGCCATCCGATCCCGATGATCTTTGGGACACCCCTCCGTTTGAACCAACCGTTAAAGACGGGAGGGTTTATGCCAGAGGGGCAAGCGATGACAAGGGGCAGTCTTTTACTCACGTTAAGGCGGTGGAATCGTTCCTGAAAACAGATACCGAACTGCCTGTAAATGTGAAATTTATCCTTGAAGGCGAGGAGGAAATCGGTTCACCCCATCTCATTCCATTTATTAAGAAACATAAGGAACTGCTGAAATGCGACATGGTTCTCATTTCTGATACCGCCATGTTTGGAGAGGACCAGCCTTCCATCACCTACGGCCTGCGGGGACTGGCATACATGGAGATGAATATTGTAGGACCCAACCGGGATCTTCACAGCGGCGTTTATGGAGGAACGGTTGAAAATCCGGCGAACGTGCTTTGTGAGATCATTGGCAAAATGAAGGATGATGACGGTGTGATACAGATTCCCGGATTTTACGACGATGTTCAGCCGCTGACGCCCGAGATGAGGGATGCCTACAAAAAACTTCCCTTTGACGAGGAGAAATACAAAAAGGGGCTGGATCTCGAAGAGCTGGACGGAGAGAAGGGATACACGACTCTCGAAAGAGCCTCAGCGCGACCAACGCTGGATGTAAACGGATTATGGAGCGGGTACCAGAAAGAGGGAGCAAAAACCGTGCTTCCCGCCACTGCAGGCGCCAAAGTAAGCATGCGGCTTGTTCCGGACCAAGAGCCCGATAAGATTGCAAAGCTTTTTGCCGACTATGTGAAATCGATTGCCCCGGATACCGTTACTGTTGAGGTCCGTGCACATCATGGCGGATATCCCGTGGTCATTGATCTGGATTTTTACGGCCTGAAGGCGGCAGCGCAGGCATTCAAAGATGTTTATGACAAGGAAGTTCTTTTCTCTCGTGAGGGAGGGTCGATCCCCATTGTATCCGACTTCAAAAAGATCTTGGGTGTAAACTCTATTCTGATGGGTTTCGGTCTCACAAAGGATGCATTGCATTCGCCGAATGAAAGTTTTTCCCTGAAGGATTTTCACCGGGGGATAAAAACATCTGCACGGTTTATGGAGCTGCTGCCTGATTACGTGGAGTAACCGCAATTACATCTCATTCGGCAATAGTATTCCGAGTCCTGTAAGGATCGTTACGGCAGGTGTTCAGCTTCGTAAGACAATCTGCCAGTTTTTTTAGGAAATGCTGTTTGTTAGTCTGAACTACTCAGGATTCTCAATCATCCCGTTTTCGAGTCCGTATTTCCTGCCGTGGGTTACTTCGTCCAGAATATCCTTAGGCTCGTTGTTCTCATCCACAATAACTACGGTTGGCTTGTAATTACGGGCTTCCTCCGGTTCCATCTGCGCATAGGCCATTACGATCACTCGGTCATCAACCTGTGTTAAGCGTGCAGCTGCACCGTTCAGGCAGCAAACACGGCTTCCCCTCTCTCCCGGAATTGTGTAGGTTTCTATACGGGATCCATTGGTAATATTCACCACCTGTACCTTTTCATAGGGAAGAATGTTGGCCATATCGAGCAGATCCTCATCAATGGTAATACTTCCCTCGTACATCAGGTTCGCTTCTGTAACCCGCATCTGGTGAAGTTTG
>JAWVZW010000075.1:0-8221 GCA_033721975.1 Balneolaceae bacterium | reverse complement strand
TTGAGTTTATTAAAGACATCCCGGCCGAATCCTTTCTCATCAATCTGATTTCGGGAGGTACCTCATCCTTGCTGTGTCGCCCGGTGCCTTCAATCCCCGAAGAGGATATCAGCCGATTGTACCGCCAGCTGGTAACCTCCGGTGCCCGCATAGATCAGATCAACACGGTTCGAAAAGCAGTATCATCCGTAAAAGCCGGCAAAATGCTGGATTTTATGAAGCATGTGAGTCCGGTTGATCTCATCATCTCAGATGTGCCCGACGATGATATCAGAAACGTAGGGAGCGGACCCACAACACCGCAGATGATTTCCCACCGGGAGGCAAAGAGAATACTTACCGAACTTTCGCTCTGGAAGAAGATTCCTGAATCTGTTAACCGTTATATAGATAAGAAGGCACAAAAAGATGCGGCCGCTGCATCCGATCCGGATCATCATCCACAGTTCATTCTCTCTTCGGCACGGCTGGTAGCTGAGGAAGCACGGATGCAGCTGGAAAAGCAGGGTTATAAAGCTACCCTGGAATCCGACCCCTGGTCGGGGAGTATTGATGATTTTGAATCCAGGATCCGCCGGCAATTTGAAACCATGCTTGCTCAAAAGGAAACGCCCGCAGCCCACGTATTTTATGGAGAGTGTACTCTTGAGGTAACGGGGAGTGGATTGGGAGGCCGCAATCAGGAACTGGCGCTTCGAATGGCCCGCCATTTGAGCCATTTCGAACAGAAGATTCTTTTTCTGAGTGCAGGTACAGATGGTATTGACGGACCTACGGATGCTGCAGGGGCTGTGGTAGATGAATCCACCTGGGATGACGGCCGGAAAGAAGGCCGGGAGCCGGAATCCGCGCTCAGCAATAATGACAGCTATCACTTTTTCAAAAACACTCCCTGGCACATCATTACCGGTCCTACCGGAAACAATGTGATGGATATTCAGCTATTGATGATTCCATGAAAAAGCGGGAACTAGATTCAGCCTCTTCGAATATTATTTGTAAATTTAAAGCTGAAAATTTTCTGAATTTAACCGCCGTGAAGCAACCCCGATGCAGCAGTTTACCCTACGGTCCGACTCGACTGATGAATCCAAACCAAAAAACCTACTTTCTCAGCTGAATGAGCAGCAGCGCAGAGCAGCTTCTCATGTGAGCGGACCTCTGCTTATTATAGCAGGAGCCGGCAGCGGCAAGACCCGGGTTCTGACCTACCGCATCGCTCATTTGCTGCAAAAGCAGCACGCCATGCCACAGAATATCCTGGCGCTTACCTTTACCAACAAGGCGGCCAGGGAAATGCAGGACCGCATTCAAAATCTGATCGGTGAACGTGCATCCGGCCTCTGGATGGGAACCTTTCACTCCATTTTCTCCAAAATTCTGCGATTTGAAGCGGAAAAAATCGGGTATTCCAGCTCCTTTTCCATCTATGATTCGGCAGATTCCGAAAATGCCATCAAGCTGATCCTCAAAGAGCTCAATTATGATCCCCGGGAGATTCGTCCGCGAACCATTCAGTATAAGATCAGTGATGCCAAAAATCAGCTGATTGATCCTGAGAATTATCAAAACCGGTTTGTACAGAGCACGCTGGATGATATCACCGCCAGGGTGTACAGCATTTATGATGTTCGCCTGAAAGAGGCCAATGCAATGGACTTTGATGACCTGCTGATCCGCCCGATTCAGCTGTTTGAGGAACATCCTGACGTGCTTGAAAAATACCAGGATAAATTCCGCTACATCCTGATCGACGAGTATCAGGATACCAACCACGCTCAATACAAGGTAACCCGTCTGTTGGCTGACAAATATGAAAATATCTGCGTGGTCGGAGATGACGCCCAAAGCATCTACTCTTTCCGCGGCGCCGATATCTCCAATATTCTGAATTTCAAGCAAGACTATAAGGATGCAACGGAAATCCCGCTGGAGCAGAATTACCGGTCCACCAAGGCTATCCTGCAGTGTGCGGATTCTATCATCAAAAAAAATCGCAAGCAGCTCGAAAAAACCCTTTGGACTGAAAATGCCCAGGGCGACACCATCACCCTGCTGGAGAATTTTGATGAACGGGACGAGGCCAACCGGGTGGTCAACTATATTAATGACCTGAAACTGAGACACGGCTACCAGAATAACGACTTCGCCATCCTCTACCGCACCAATTACCAGAGCCGGATCTTTGAGGAGGCACTGCGACGAAAAAATATCGCCTACCAGCTGGTGGGCGGTCTCTCCTTCTACCAGCGCAAGGAGATCAAGGATGTACTGGCATACCTGACCCTGCTCGTAAATCCGGAAGATGAACAGGCGCTTCTGCGTGTAATCAATGAACCCAGCCGGGGTATCGGCAACAAATCCCTGAATGATCTGCTGAAAAAAGCGCGGAGCACTGGGTCTTCCGTCTGGAAAATTCTGAAAAACGTGGAAACGGCCGACCTTTACAAACCGGCTGAAGCCCGTGTGAAAGAATTTGTACAGATGATCGACAATTTGCGCGAAATGCTGAACGCCGGTTCACCGATTCTGGATGTGACCAAAAAAGTTCTTGAAAAAAGCGGGTACCTGAAAGCCCTGGTCGAGGAGAACAGCGCTCAATCCCTGACGCGCCGTGATAACGTGCTCGAACTGCAGAATGCGATTGCGTACTACCAGCAGAACAACCGGAATGCAAAACTTTCCAATTTTCTCCAGGAAATTACGCTGATCACCGATACCGATAAGTATGACGAGAACAAGCCTGCCGTCACGCTGATGACGGTCCACGCATCCAAAGGGCTAGAATTTCCCGTTGTCTTTATTGTAGGTCTGGAAGAGAATCTGTTTCCGATGGGTCCCCGCGAAGGAGAAGAACCCAACACGGAAGAAGAACGAAGACTGTTCTATGTTGCCATCACCCGTGCCCAGAAACATCTGTTTTTCAGCTACAGCAAAATGCGTTTCAAATACGGTGAAGAACAGCGTCAGGCCCGTTCCAGGTTTTTGAATGAGGTGGATCCGGGAGTGGTACGAACCGAAACGGGTGCCACCATCCATCAGAAAAGATCGGATGACTCCTTCAGCACAGAGGCCGAGAATACCGGCACCCAAATAGATTACGACTGGAAATCCCCTGTTCAGACAAAAAAACCCTCATCGGCCGGAAACAGTGATTATGAATATGAGTATGATGATGATCCATTCCGAACCGGTGCACAAGTGATGCATCCCTCCTTTGGGCCGGGCAAGATCGTTAAGCGAAGCGGATCGGGACGGGACGCACGGGTCGTTGTGTTCTTCAAAAACCGGGGGCAAAAAACACTCATGCTGAGAGCTGCAAAGCTTCAGGTACTACAATGAAAATACGTTGAACTCACTTTTCAGGCTGCTCATTTTAGGATTATTGGTTCTGTGCCTCAGTGAAGGCACACGGGCTCAGAGCGTCCTAGCAGCTGAAAATATGGCCCTGGGGGGAGGCGGAGCATCGTACCTGACCGGTTTTGAATCCCTCTTTCTGAATCCGGCAAACCTTTACATCCAGGAGAAAAACTATAAGCTGCAGATCTCACTGCTAAAAGGCGGTGCCTATTTTGACTCCGCGCTCCCTATCCGGGATAACCTGGATCGGGTCAGACGATATCGGTCCGCCCTGTTACCTTACAGCTCTGCCGAACAAAACCGGGTCATTGACGACCCGAATCGCCAACGGCTGGTTGACAGAAACTATCCAGGCGAACGGCAGCAGATCAATGCCATGCAGTCCATCACGGATTTCTATTGGTTTGGCCTGAAATGGAACCGTGAGGACCGCTCCTACGCCATGGCACTGAGAACACGATCGATCAGCTTTTATGAACTGGGGCGGGGTCTTTTTTCGGCCGATCCCACCGAGCGCCGTGATCAGCTCCAGGTAAACCGCTCATTTCGTCACCAGTATCAGTCGCTCCACGAACTCTCCTTCGGGTATGCGGAATCTTTTACTTTTCTGAACGGGCAAAATCCAAGGCTGGCTCAATTTATTATCGGCATTGCCCCCAAAATCGTGCTGGCAGGATCCTATCTGGACGTCCGGTACAAGGACCGCTATTCCATCGGGGAATCGGAAGCGCTATGGCAGCGTGAAACTTCCTTTTCTCAGCACAGCAGCGGGTATTTTTCCGGCTCATCCGGAGATCCATTTGCCACCGGCCGCGGCGGAAATCTTGGAGATCTTTTGCGTCCCGCGGGCATTGGTGCCGGCCTGGATATCGGCATCACCTACCTGATCACATTCGGGAGTGATCTCTCCCAGCTGCGCCGTGAGGATGTGCCTACAGAGAAGTCGCTTCGCTTCAGTTTTTCGATCACTGACCTTGGGGCGGTCTATCACTACCGCAGCCCCCGAAAAGATACAGCACCCGATCTGCAGGAGCAGACAACCGATACCGGTGAGCTTTCACAGCTTTATTTCCAGGGTGCCCCGGGCGAACATCTCTTTTTCCTGAATCAGTTTTCGGACGCACCGTTTGAGAACGTGAACCGAACCACGCGCGACGGGTTTGCAACCTCCCTACCCTCTACCCTCAATCTGGGTGCCCTCTTCCAGATCGACAGGCTTAAGCTGATGGGCGATATCAGCTACTCGATTGCCAAAACCGCGTTTGCGGCCAATTTCCCCATCGCGTTTGTGGGACTAGAGATCCGTCCCCTTCCGTTCATACCCATTCGTGCGGGTACGCGCCTGGGCCCCAGAATGAACGGATACTACAGTTTTGGCGGTGGCTTTGAATCCACGTACTTTGATATCACGGCGGCTATACAGCTCAGAGGCAGCAATATCGGGCCTACCACCGAAATACTTGGGGCTTCGCTGGTGGGGATCAAGTTCTATTTACCGTAGACCAATCCGGCCATATTCCTGACCAACTGACAGTACAGAGAGAACTTTTCCCAATTTGGCAGAACCGTGAACAAAGTTCTGACGTTATGGTACCAGACAGAAACTTGGCTCCCTATTTGCCGTTAACAGAGCAGAAGAGAAAAAATTTTTTAAAAATCCTTACGTATGCTTGATACAAGATTTAAGATACAGACTGCTTTTGATGATCAGAATGAAGGTTTTGATGATTTTGAGCAGGCTATTCCCCTGATGAGCGAAGAGGAGGAGAAAAAGCTTACGGAATCCGCGATTCCTGAAGAACTCCCCATTCTTCCACTCAAGAATACCGTGCTTTTTCCCGGTGTTGTTGTGCCCATTACCGTGGGCCGCGACCGCTCTCTCGCACTGGTAAAACAGGCCTATGAGAGTGACAAAACTATCGGTGTAGTCACACAAAAAGATGAATCGGTTGAAGATCCCGAGCCCAGCGACCTAT
The DNA here is from genome assembly GCA_033721975.1 of Balneolaceae bacterium. Lineage (GTDB taxonomy): Bacteria > Bacteroidota > Rhodothermia > Balneolales > Balneolaceae > Rhodohalobacter. The sequence goes on along the minus strand of JAWVZW010000075.1, from coordinate 2,885 downwards.
ACCAGTATGGAACCGTTGCACAGATTCTGAAACTGATTAAGATGCCCGACGGCAGCAAAAGTGTTGTCATTCAGGGTAAAAGCGTCTTCGGTATTGAAGAGATGCTCCAGGAAGAACCGTTCTTCAAGGCTAAAGTATTTTCCATCAAACAGGAGATGGACATCAGCGGAATAGAACTGGATGCGGCCATCCGGTCCATTAAAGAGACCGCGAGCAAAATTGTAAACCTGTCGCCCAATATTCCGTCGGAGGCTTCGATCGCCATCAACAACATTTCGAGCCCCTCCTTCCTGCTCAACTTTATCTCCTCCAACCTGCAGGTATCGATTGCAGAGAAACAGGAGATCCTGGAGATTCGAACATTTTCGAAGCGTCTGGATAAAGTGATGGAGTATCTCAATAAGGAGCTCCAGGTTCTGAACCTGAGTGAAGAGATCCGCTCTAAGGTGAAAACAGATATCGATGACCAGCAGCGGGATTTTTACCTGCGTCAGCAGATGAAAGCCATTCAGGAAGCGCTCGGCGAGGACGGCGAACAGCAGACTGTGGATAAACTGCGTCAGCAGCTCAAGGAGAAGAAAGGGCTGCCGGATAACGTCATGGAAACCGCTGAAAAAGAGCTTCAGCGGCTCGAGATGACTCCCAGCTCCTCTCCCAACTACGGCATCATCCACAGCTACATCGAGTGGATCCTGGACCTGCCCTGGGGTGAATACTCCAAAGACAAGCTGGACCTGAAGAGAGCACGCAAGATTCTGGATGAGGATCACTACGGTCTCGAAAAAGTGAAGAAACGTATTGTAGAGTATCTGGCTGTCCTGAAACTGAAGAAAGATATGAAGGCGCCGATTCTCTGCTTCTACGGGCCTCCGGGTGTGGGTAAGACCTCACTGGGTAAGTCGATTGCCCGGGCGCTGAACCGGGAATTTGAGCGGTTCAGCCTGGGCGGTATCCATGATGAAGCGGAAATCCGCGGACACCGCCGTACCTATATCGGTGCATTGCCCGGACGTATTCTTCGCTCCATGAAGAAAGCCGGCAAAGGCAATCCAGTCATCATGCTGGATGAGATTGACAAGGTGGGTTCCGATTTTCGCGGCGACCCGACATCTGCCCTGCTTGAGGTACTCGACCCTGAGCAGAACGATTCCTTTACCGATAATTATCTGGAGCTGGAATATGATCTCTCCAAGGTGATGTTTATCGCCACGGCGAATTCACTGGATACCATTCCGGCACCTCTTCGCGACCGGATGGAGATCATCAATATCAGCGGATACACGCTGGAAGAGAAGGTCCAGATTGCACGTAAATACCTCATTCCGAAACAGGTTGAAGAGAATGGGCTTACGAAGAAGCAGATTAAAATTTCGAAGGCTGCCATTGAGAAGATTGTGGACGAATACACCCGTGAAAGCGGTGTTCGTAATCTCGAGCGTCAGATTGGCGCCGTGTGCCGGAACGTAGCTGCACAGATCGCCGGCGGCGACATCGACAAGATGAGCGTGGGCGTAAACGATGTGGGTGATATTCTCGGTAAACGGAAGTTCTTCTCCGACGTGGCTGAACGGACTACCGTTCCCGGCGTAGCGACCGGTCTGGCCTGGACCCCCTACGGCGGCGACATCCTCTTTATCGAGGCCAGCGTCTCCCGCGGAACAGGCAAGCTCCATATCACCGGTCAGCTAGGCGATGTAATGAAAGAGTCGGCCATGCTTGCGATCAGCTATCTGCGGGCCCGCTATAAGGAGCTCAACATCCCTGAAGAGGCATTTAAATACTGGGACCTGCATATTCACGTACCGCAGGGTGCGGTTCCGAAAGACGGTCCATCAGCCGGCGTGGCACTGCTGAGTGCCGTAGCGTCCATCTTTACCCAGCGTAAAGTAAAAGGTACGCTTGCTATGACCGGTGAGATCACCCTTCGCGGACTGGTACTGCCGGTGGGCGGTATCAAGGAAAAAGTACTTGCCGCCAAGCGTGCGGGAATCGAGAAGGTATTTCTGCCCAAGAAGAATGAAAAAGACGTAGAGGAGATTGAGGAGGATGTAATCGGCAGCCTCGACATCCAGTACCTGGAGCGTATGGAGCCGATTCTAGACCTCATTCTGGAAGAAAAACCGGTTGAGGATCCGGCCGATTTTTTCGATGTGCCTGAATCTCATAAGCAGCAGACCGACGGGCAGAACAACCGTCCTTCCACCGTACAAAAAGAGATGAACATACTGGAAAACTAGTCCGGTATCATCTTTCAGTAAACTCTCTGCGGTAAAAAGGTTTCGGATGGAGTCAGATAGGGCAAGAGAACTTGTCCCTATCTGACTTCACTTCAAACCATTGATATTTCAATATTTGTATAAATCACCCATCCCCTTCCCTTAAACTTCATTAGGATTATCGCCCGATCTTCAGTAGAATCTTTGCCAAGGGAGAAGTAACTATCTGAACATCATCTGAGACAGAACGCTATTCCGCGCTTCAACGGAAATTAAATATAGGGGTGTTTCACGTGGGTGTATATCTTCTTCGAAAAGTACGTACGTACTGTATCAATCAAACCGGAAAACGATCACTTTGGGCCCGGCGTGCCGGTCAGTTATTGCCGGCTGTCATAACAGCCTTGCTTCTGGTAAGCTGCAGCATGGGCGATGGTAAAGTCATTGTAGATGACAGCGCCCTTGCCGATCAGAGCCTTACTTCAGAGTGGCTCGCCTACGGAGGTACACATTATGAGCAGCGGTTTAGTCCGCTGGAAGATGTAACCACCGAAAACGTGAGTGAGCTAAAGGTGGATTGGTACCTCGACCTGCCCAACGATGTTGGCCTGGTCTCCACTCCCCTGGTCGTAAACGGCGTGATGTATTTCACGGGTACCATGAATATTA
>JAWVZW010000074.1:0-8245 GCA_033721975.1 Balneolaceae bacterium | reverse complement strand
CTTCTTCAGGCTGCTGCATCATCATACCGACCGGAGAAAACGACTCAACCGGTTCTCCGGGTTCAGCCTGAACCATACTTTCTTCACCTATCAGCTTGGATCGTTCTTCCAAATATTCAGGCTGCAGGAGATTTTGCCAGTCGCCCCCTGGGGCCTCTGCAAACAACGGATCAGCCACGTAAAGAGCCCGGTCAGCGTATGCCAATTTTGCTGATTCCAGATAAAGATGAAGCCACTCAGCCGTAGGCAGACCCTTTTCAAAAGAATCCCCTTCTATGTTGATATGATCCATGATGCCTATCATCTGCATAATCGCCAGATGACCCGACGCAGGCGGCGGAAATCCACAAATCGTATAGATTCGCCAATCATTGCACATCGGTTCAACTTCGAAATCCCGATCCTGATAGCGTTGGATATCGGATACCGTCATGATACCCGGTATAGGATGTGACCGAATGCGGTTGATGATACTTTCAGCAACAGCACCCGAATAAAACGCATCCGGCCCCTGATTGGCAATCTGTTCCAGTACCTGTGCAAGGGCCGGGTTCTTTAGGAGTGTTCCCACCGGCAAGGCATTGCCATTCTGATCATAGTATAACTCTGCAGCGATTGAGTCGGAACGCAGAGCGTCATCTGACTGAACCATCGCATGGAGCCTGGGACTGACAATAAATCCATTTCTTGCAAGCGTGATAGCGGGCTCAAACAAACTTTCCCATGGCAGAACTCCATGATCCTGATGCGCTTTATACAGCATGGCTATCGTTCCGGGTACACCCGGAGAGAGACCGCTGCGAACAGCCGCCGAATACGGCATAGGTTCCCCGTTTTCGTCAAGAAAATAGGACTCATCTGCAGCTTGAGGAGCAGTTTCACGCCCATTGTAGGCTTCCAGATTTTCACCATCCCATGCAAGCAAAAACGCACCGCCTCCAATACCGCTGGATTGCGGTTCCACAAGCGTTAACACCATTTGAATGGCTATGGCAGCATCTACAGCAGATCCGCCGGCTTTAATTACCTGATAGCCTGCATCCGTAGCCAGAGGGTTGGCAGCAGCAACGGCAAATTCCGAGGTATCCCATCCCGGTTTGGGAGTGTATCCGCTTGGAAGTTCGGGCTGAGGGGGGACTGAATAGGATATGCCTTCCTGATTGGACCCATTCTCACATCCGCCTAATAAAAAGATGAGGAACAACAGGGTCAATAAAAGTGCTGCTTTACTATGTTGCATACTTATGAGATGATCAAAAAAAACTGGTTACCGGCCCCAACCTATTATTAACATTTGCTCAATCAGAATCAGATCGGTGATTTGAAGCATAGTAGGGATGAATTTGCATCAAATAAGGTAATAAAACCGATTCAATCTGTTTAAACCCGGAAAATCTTTATCACTGACCTTCTTTACGGCCAGGCCTGCCAAGGAATTCTGATCAGAATAAGTATCAATCCCAAGGTGTAGTAGAGGATCACTGTCTTGAAACGACGTGCATCATCACCTGGTTTTTTGGCTTTAATGTATCCTACCGAGATTAGAATCACTGCAACGATCATGGTGAGGGGATGCTCCAGTGCATAAAGCCTGGAAACAGAATCAGACATTACCTCACCGGAAAAACCGCTTAATCCAAGAGGAGAAACCACGTAAAGTATCAGGCCGATCAAAAGCTGCAGATGTGAGGCAATAAAGCCGGTTAATACCACCTTGCGGACACGTTCAGTGAACATGCTTTTTGTCACAAACTGTACGATGGCATAAATAAGCGAAAGTATAAGTACACCAAGTAGAAAATATGCGAGATAAGAGTGCAGGTGTTGAAGTCCTGTATACATGGAGTCGTGTGGTTGTGTCCGGCAAAACCGGATGTTCCTGGATAAACTGTTGGCTCTGCAATGTATTGAAAAAAAGCAGCAGCGGAAACCAATTCTGTAAACGGAAAAGTGATGGCTTTGTTTCCAAATAGGTTTAACTGATTCCTATACTTAATTGGTAAAACCTGTAGAGTCAGTTCTATTTGTCTGGATCAAGAGCAAATTGAGCCGCTTCAATTCATCAGATGACGGGAAGTCATCCGATGAATTACATACATGTTATTGGATTTTTCGTTCTAAACAATCCTGTCCGGATCACTGTAATCCGGTATCTCTCCCCTGTAGCCAAAAATGCGCTTTATCCATTTTACAAGGGTCTCAGACTGATTTTTGATGTACCATTGATCGGCCGCCCGCCGGGCACCCAGTCCATATGTGGGATAGGGATGGATGGTGTCGGCAAAATCGCGAAGTGAAACACCATTTCGCATGGCAAGTGCATATTGCGAGATGATTTCACCGGCATGCGCCCCGGCCGCAGATGCTCCCAGAATTTTTCCGCTCCATTTTTTTCCGTAGATCTTAATCAGCCCTTCAGGTACACCATCGGTAACGGCTCGATCTATTTTGCAGTACGGTAAACGATACGTTTCGTAACTGACCCCCTCATCCTTGAGCTGTTCTTCGGTTGCTCCTACATGTCCTATTTCCGGATCTGTAAAAGTAACCCATGGCACATGTTTCGAATCGACTTTCATCGGCACCTTTATGAGTGCATTGGTCACGGCCACCTTTGCCATATGATCACTCATATGGGTAAACTGATATCTGCCGGTTACGTCCCCTGCAGCGTAAATGTGCCTTACATTGGTTCTGCACTTATCATTGACCTGTATCCCGGATTTATCAACGTTCACACCGGCTGCGTCTAGGTTTAATGACTCTGTATTGGCAACACGACCGGCAGCAATCAGTAGAGCACCAGACGTAATTCTGGTTTCCACACCATTCGATTTATACATCAATTCAATGCCGTCTTCTTTATTCTGTACTTTGGTTACAGATGCATTGAGATGAAATGTAACTCCCTCCTCTTCCATCTTCTTTTGAAGGATGATACTCAGTTCGGGATCGTCATTGGGAAGAATACCCGGCGCCAGGTCCAAAAGATGAACATCTGTACCCAGACGCTGAAAACTTTGCGCCATCTCCGTTCCAATTGGGCCTGCTCCTACAACCGCCAGTTCTGAGGGTAGATTTTCAATTTCAAAGAGTGTTTCATTGGTCAGATACTCTACATCCTGTAGACCGGAAATGGGTGGAACTGCAGCCCTGGCACCCGAACAGATAAAAATGTACTTACCCGTGATCGTTCTGGTATTTCCATCGCCGGATGTTATATCAATGGTATGATCATCAGCAAAACAAGCACTGCCAAACATCACTTCGATGCCCATCTCCTCAAAAATTTCCGGACGGTCAGCATCTTTGTAAACCTCTTTTCGGACATCATCCACATGCTTCATGACTCCGGCTGTATCAATATTGCTGACGTCCACACCAAGGCCAAAGCCACCCGCCTGGCGCAAACCATGAATTACGGAGGCTGCTTTGATCAGGCTTTTACTCGGTATACATCCGGTCCAGGTACAATCGCCACCCAAGCGGTCTCTTTCGATCATGATGGTTTTTGCACCAAAATTTGCCGCAATTCCTGATGCGGTCAGGCCGGCTGCTCCTCCGCCAATCACTACTGCGTCATAGTCGTACCTCATGGCGCTGCTCCTTCATCTCTGATTTGCCGGCGGATTTTGCCGTAAGTACTCCAGACCCCAAATAAAATCATACTGATAATAAATGCATATACCCACCACGGAACATTTTCACCTGCAATGATCAGGTACACATAGGCGGACACAAAGAATCCCGAGGCGCTCAGAACGGGTAGTGTGATTGACTTTTTTTGATTGTAGTTCCGCACAATCCACGCTACAGAAATAGTAAAAAAAGGAATGGCTCCTACGTAAATGGCACCAAAGAGATAAGGATTTACTCCATAATCCTCTCCCAGCCCAACGAACCAATCAGCCATTATTTCCAACCATTCCATAAAATCTTATTGGATTTTGTTTTAACAAATTCTGCAGATGATGTTACGAAACATTCTCTGAAAAAGTTTATCACATATAGTCTCCAAGACAGAAACGCAACGAAAATTATCTGAGTGAATGAATGATAAAACAATTTTTTACGTACTTACTAGTTGAAGAATACAGCTGACAGTGTGTATATTTATACATACTCACACTATCTCATGGCACGACATATAAATAAAATATCATCTTTATTTGTACTGTTATTTATAACAGGTGTGCTGAGTGCGTCTTTCCATCTTCATCTGGAAGACGCTCACACTGTAGATGCAGATCCTCCGCATCTTTTACAAGACCATAATTTTTGTAGTCTCTGTGCTTCTCAATTTGTCTATTCTCAGAGCCAGACTACAGAGACAGAATCAGATCTTAAAATCAGCGAGTTCATCCCTGAACTCCGATTTTCGGTCATTGTCTCACCATTGATTCTGATTCAGAATTACAGGGCACCACCACTTATCGGGTGACCTTTTAGAAATTTTTATAAACAAATTTATAAGCGGGCATCAATCACCACTTATACAAAGTATGTGCCCAAAACCCTTTTCATTCAAAAAAAGAATTACAAAACTATGAACGCATTACGAGTACCATCAATACTGGTTTTTATTTTGATTTTCAGTTTCAGCGTGTTTCTCGCATCCTGCGAAAACAGTGCATCCGCTGAAGAGGAAGAACACTCCGATCCGTTTGGGGTCGCACTGATTCTGAATGGTGTTGAAATTGCCAAACAGGAAAACGGCATTGTGAGCTATGCAGAAGGTGAGAATATTACCCTTGCCGCAGGTTCAGAAACAGATCTGATTACGATTCGATTTATTGCTGAAGACGGTGATCGATTCGTACCTGACGAAAGTGAAGGCTACGGCCTCGAGTGGCTGGTAGGCAATGAAAGCATCACAGAGGTTGAGCAGCATGCTGAAGACGGAGCCTGGAGTTTCCACCTTGTGGGTCTGGCAGCGGGTGATACCGATGTCCGGTTTGGGCTTCTCCATAACGACCATGCTGATTTCACAAGTCTTCCTTTCGAAGTACAGGTTACAGAAGCTGTAGCCGGCAATTAAAATATGTTTTAAAGACATATGATAACGCCAATATTGCAATTTAAATAGCTACTTTAAAGGGACAGTCATTTAACTAATGCTGTCCCTTTTTAGATTAAAGGACCGGTATTCATGAATTTACTTCTCAGATTTTTACTTCTTTCACTGTTTATGATACCCGCTGTTGCTGAAGGGCAGTTCAGGGGTGAAATCCGGGATGCTCAAACACGAGAACCGGTCCCCTTTGCATACGTACACCTCGAAGAAATTAACCGGACCGCTTCAGCCGATAAAGACGGCATATTTTCATTTCAGAATGTGCCAACAGGAACCTACACGCTTTCAATTCACAGAATCGGGTATCAAACCTACACATCTCAGATCCAGATTAATGAAATGGATTCTGATGCTGACCCGGTATTGTTTCTTTTAAATCCGGAAAGTGTAGTCAGTGAAGAGATCACTGTTACCGGTGACGCTGACCGGGTCTCGGGTTCCCGATTGCAGCACGCTTCTTCCAAAATCATCGGTGAAAATCTGAGAAGAAATTTGGGGAGCACTCTGGCGGAAACCATGAAAAATGAACCCGGGTTTAATGAAAGGAGCCTCGGACCTGCTCCCGGAAGACCCGTAATTCGCGGCCTTGGTGACGAGCGCGTTCTTATCCTGCAGGATGGAGAACGTACCGGTGATGTCTCATCACAGTCTGCCGATCATGCGGTCAGTATTGATCCTATGGGTGCCGAAGAGATCGAAATTGCACGCGGCCCTGCTGCCCTCGCATATGGAGCTAATGCCATTGGAGGGGTTATCAATGTGGTTAAAAACCAGATATCATCTTCCGTCCCCAACCGGTTAAGCGGTTCATTTTCACTGCTTGGGCAAACAGTAAACAACGAAACTGCAGCTGCTCTGGATGCATCCATCCCCTTCCGCAAGTGGGTTATGAATTTAGACGTAAACGGAAAGACCGGTTCCGATTTCTCAGCACCTGAAGGTACCATCACCAATTCTTATCTGCGGAATACCCAAAATACATTTGGAATCAGCCGGATTGGAAATCGAGGCTACATAGGAGCATCTGCATCTTTCTACGCTTCCAATTACGGTATTCCACCGGATCCAAATGGAGGTCACCCGAATGGCGTCGACATCAAGATGGATAAACTGCAGTTTGACGTTCGGGCTGAACGTGTGTTCCAAAATTCATTTATCACCTTATTGGAGGCACGCTACTCATTTGTGAACTATGACCATTCTGAAATAGAATCGAACGGAACTCTCGGAACCCGTTTTGGCAATCTGAGCAGCAATATTGCTTTTAACGGACAGAACAGGGACTGGTGGATCTTTGATAACGGCAGCTTTGGTCTTTGGGGAGAGCTTCTGGATTATGCTGTAATTGGTGCGCGTACTCCGGAATCCAATCAGTATTCAGGTGCTGCCTATATCATTCAGGAAGGAAATACCGGAAGTCTGCATTATGAAGCAGGTGCCCGATTTGAATATGTGCTTTCAAAACCGGACGAGGAGCGTAATTCAGCCCGAATCGGTTTTATAAGAGAGCGTGAATTTGCAGCTCTTTCCAGTTCCGCCTCATTGATTTATGGATTGACTGAAGATCTGTACCTGGGTACCACTGCATTGCATTCTTTCCGGCCGCCCTCACTTGAAGAGCTCTATTCAGAGGGACCACATCTGGCTGCATACAGTTTTGAAATAGGCAATCCCGAACTGGATGCTGAACGGGGTTTGGGTCTGGAATTATTTATCAGATACAATACAAACAGATTTCGAACTCAGATATCCGTCTACCGTAACCGGTTCTTCAATTATCTGTATGCACGTGATACAGGGGAACAGAGTATTTCCGATCCCTCACTCAACAATTATCAGTTTGTTGGCGAGAAAGCTGAATTTCTGGGTCTCGAGTTTTCAGGTGAATACCGTATCACACCCGGACTCACTGCCGGAGGTACGTTATCCTATACGTATGCAGAACGGAATGTCAGTGAAGAAGAACAGCAAGTTACCAATTATCTGAGCTCTACACGTCCCCTGCCGATGATTCCGCCAATTCAGGGATCTGTTTATGTGAGGCAAAAAATTGATGATCTTACCTTGTCAGCCCGTTTTTCATCTACAGGAACACAAAACCGGGTGGGTGAATTTGAGACCAAGACCGAAGGATATAATCTGCTGAATGCTTCCATACAATACCGCTTTTCAGCAGCCAATTTGCTGCATACATTTTCCCTTACCGGTTCCAATCTCCTGGACACAGAATACCGGAATCACTTATCAAGAATAAAAGAAGTCTTCCCTGCACCGGGCAGAAATGTCAGCCTGCTTTACAGGGTTTACTTCTGATCTTCTGAACCATTTTCCGGGGATGGGTCCGTAAACTTTTCAGCTGCTTGATCCTCTTTCAGCTCGGTCAGTGTTTCTGAACTGGATATCGTGGAGAGATAGAGAAACAGGATCAGGTTCATAATTTTACGGAGAGCGCTCGAAACCAGCAGCATACCTGCCACTGATGCCGTTGCCATATTCAGCATCTTTGAGAGTTCAATACCTGCCCACATAAACACAAGATCCCGGCTCGGAAGGAGCGGCAGCCTGTTTACCACAATCACCACCGTTAAAAAAAGAAGCCATACTGAAATGGGAGTTTCCGGAATGACCACGGCCCATTGAACAACGATCAGAGTGTGATGAATGAGAAAGCGCGTCATGTAAATACCAAAAATGACAATTGCTTTTTTCAGCGGAAGGTCAAAAATGTATCGTCTGAACTGGATAATGACCGCGATCAGCAGAGCCACGATAAAAACAACGGCTGCAATGTAGATCCAGTCGATATCTCCGATTAACTCCTCAATATCTATGAACCCGGTAAAGATCAGTACACCAACTAGAACGAAAGCCACCAGATTGGATGTGATGGCCGACAGAATATTGTTATCGCGGATATTTTTCAGGATCTGCTTATCCCCTTCATCCAGAAACTTTCTGGCCTGCATGAAGAGAAAAAATTCACCCGAATATCCAACTACTTCTTCATTATATACTCTCTTGGTTAGGAAAAGGCGAAACAGCTTTCTTTTTTTCTCAGACCAAATCTGCCTGTAGATAAAAATTTCTGTGACCGGAAGTGAAAAATAGAGAATGAAAAATATCACATAAAAAAGCGGCTCACCGGGCAGTGAACGCAATACCTCTCCCCAG
>JAWVZW010000073.1:0-8255 GCA_033721975.1 Balneolaceae bacterium | reverse complement strand
GGAAAAAGATGTTTCCCATGTTTCAACGGGCGGTGGAGCCAGCCTGGAGTATCTGGAAGGCAAGGAATTACCGGGTGTCAGTTCGCTCACCGATAAATAAATCGGATTAAAGTTTCAGATCCGGTGATCTGTATTATATTAAGGGGTTGAAATTATCAGCCAATCCTAATCCGATCACCATGAAACTCTTTCTCTCTTTTATAACGTTGCTCATGCTTGCCCTCCCGGTTAAAGCTCAGCAAACCTATATCCATGCAGGCTCTATGTTCGATGGAACCTCAGGAGAACTCACCGGGAATACAACCATTGTTATTGAAGATGGCATGATCGTTTCGGTCAGCGATGGGTTTCAGCGTCCGGCAAGAGGTGCAGAGCTGATCGATCTTTCGGAAATGACCGTATTGCCCGGACTGATTGATCTTCATGTGCACCTCGAGGGCGAGTCCAACCCGAACCGGTATGTTGAAACCTATACCATGGATCCCGAAGAACGTGCTCTGCGATCGGTAATGTATGCCCGTCGTACTCTGGATGCGGGATTCACAACGGTTCGCGACCTTGGCGGTACGGGTGTCAATACAGCTCTTCGCGATGCCATTCAGGCCGGTTATGTGGATGGACCGAGAATCGTCAGCGTAGGTAAATCCATTGCAACTACGGGAGGTCACGCAGATCCTACCAATGGACACAGACGTGAGTTTATGGGGTCGCCCGGACCGGAAGATGGGGTGGTTAATGGCGTGGCAGATGCGCGGGAAGCCGTAAGACAGCGATACAAGAACGGTGCAGATCACATTAAGATCACAGCCACAGGCGGAGTGCTCAGCGTCGCTAAATCTGGCCAGAATCCGCAGTTCATGATGGATGAGCTGGAGGCTATCGTTGAGACAGCGCGTGATTACGATATGCATGTTGCAGCTCACGCTCACGGAACAGAAGGAATGTTGAGAGCCGTTAATGCCGGGGTACTCACTATTGAGCACGGAACCTACATGGACGAGGTTGTGATGGAAGCCATGGTTGAACGCGGAACCTATTACGTACCCACCATATCAGCCGGAAAGTTCGTAGCGGAGAAGGCTGAAGTGGAAGGCTATTATCCTGCCCTTGTTGTGCCGAAAGCGCGTGAGATAGGTCCGTTGATTCAGGATACCTTTGGTAATGCCTACCGATACGGGGTGAATATTGCGTTCGGGACCGACGCGGGCGTTTTCCCTCATGGAGAAAATGGCAAGGAGTTCGGTTACATGGTTGAGGAGGGTATGACGCCGGCTGAGGCAATACTGAGCTCCGTAAGAACTGCAGCAACAGTGCTGGGTATGGAGGATATGATCGGCTCCATCGAGGCCGGAAAACACGCAGACATCATCGCAGTGAGCGGGAACCCCTTGGAGGATGTCACGATTCTGGAAAATGTACACTTTGTGATGAAAGAGGGTGCAGTCTACAAGCAACTTCCGTAACGGACCCGGCACTTTTCGACCAATCCGGGTCCATAATGGACTGCTTTAGCCGAAGATCTTCTTCAGAAACTTCATATGACGTTCCCGGTTCTTTAGAATCAGCAGGGGAATGCCGAATGCATATTCTACCATTTTGTCGGTAAAATCATGGCGGATCAGGGCACCGATTCTTTTGGACTTCGAGGCAACAATGATCAGGTCGGCCTGATCGCGAATGGCCTGATTATAAACCACGTCTGCAATTTTGCCATTATGATGAAGTGAGAGTTCAAACCTCACATCTTCGGGTATGTCCGATTCAGCCCGGAAGGTCTCTTTTTTGTCCTGGATCTTGCGATCCACATCTTTCTTCTCTTTTTCTGACAATGAGTAGGGGAAGAATTGTGCGCGGTACTGATAAATATGCTGTGCAGTTACGTGGCTGCTGCTGGTAAGGGATGATGCCGCGTTGATGGCATCTGCCGATTGCTCGGAAAAATCAACCGGCACCAGGATATTCTCCAGGTTGTATCGGCTGTTCTCAGGAACAAAGAGCACGGAGCAGGGAACATAATCCAGTATTTTCATTGGAACAACTCCCTCACCAGCATATCCGATTTTTTTACCCATAATCAGCAGGTCAGGCTCCAGTGAATTGACCACATCGATTACCTGATCGGTGGGTTTGCCTTCCTTTATGATGATTCTGATTTCAATATCATCATCACTGAAATGCTTTTTTACTTTATCGTTGAAATTCTCCCGAATCAGGCTCAGAAACTCCTCTTTCGTTTCAATTTCAGGAAACTGGTCAACCAGATCGAGTGCAGTGGGGCCCGATTCAATCACATGAAAAAATGTGATGGTTTCCGGTTTGATGACGTTCGTGAGGAAGTTGCTGTACCCGATCAGAATATCGTCCATGTTGGAAAGATCCAGACATGCCATCCAGTGTTTAGAATTCTGCATTGTGTCCATTATTCCGCTTGTTTTTGTTTTTTAATTGCATTCATTACCAGATCCCGATAGGATTCACGCTGCTTGTCCCGGTCTTTTCTTAGCAGATCCTGATGTTCTTGATGTAATCCTCTCTGCAGGCTGTAACACATAATTAAAAGGATGATGACAAAGGGCAAGCCTGTACTGATGGCTCCGGCCTGAAGGGCTGTCAATCCGCCTCCAATCAGCAAAATCGCGGCCACAACCCCCTCAATGGAAGCCCAGAAAATTCGCTGTCCAACCGGTGCATCCAGTTTGCCTCCGCTTGTGAGTCCGTCAATAACCAGGGAACCCGAGTCGGAAGATGTAACAAAGAAACTGAGCACAAGAATGATGGCCAGGAAAGAGGTGACTGTAGACCATGGAAACTGATCCAGTAAAATAAACAGTGACGTTGTCTGATCCTGCTCAACGGCCGCTGCAATTTCAGCGATTCCATTTGTTTCCAGAAAAATGGCACTCCCGCCGAAACCGCTCATCCATAGAAATGTGATGATGGTGGGTACGATGAGCACACCCAGTACAAACTGCTTGACGGTACGCCCGCGGGAAATTCTCGCGATAAACATTCCAACATAGGGTGACCAGGAGATCCACCAGGCCCAGTAAAATACCGTCCATGTGGTCATAAAGGAGCCTTCCTCATATGATTGCGTCCAAAACGCGAAGGAGGGAAAATTCTGTGCGTAATGCCCGATATTCTGAATAAAGGATGACAGAATGAAGAATGTGGGCCCGACAACCAGGATAAATATCAGAAAAAGAGCCGCGGTTCGAACATTGAATTCACTCAGCACCCGAACACCTTTGTCAATTCCAAGTACAACAGAAACGACAGCGATTGAGGTGACGGCAATAATGATGATAACCTGCAGATTGGTAGTATTCTCGAGACCGAATACGTACTCCATGCCTGCTCCTGCCTGAGCGGCTCCCAGGCCGAGTGAAGTGGCCAGCCCGAAAAGTGTTGCAAGCACCGCAAGAACGTCAATCACGTCTCCGATCCAGCCATTAATTCTGTCGCCCAGTATTGGATAGAAAACGGATCGGAAAGAGAGCGGCAGATTTCTGTTAAAGGCAAAAAAGGCCAGTGCCAGGGCAACGATAGCGTAAATGGCCCATGCATGAAGGCCCCAGTGTAAAAATGTGACGCCCATGGCATCGCGCACGGCTTCTGCTGTTCCTGCTTCCGCATGCGGCGGGTAAAGCAAGTGCCACATAGGTTCCGCAACGGAGAAGAACATGAGGCCAATTCCCATTCCTGCACTGAACAGCATGGCAAACCAGGCCATCGTGCTGAAATCCGGTTCGGCATCATTGCCGCCCAGACGGATATTTCCATATTTGCTGAAGGCAAAATAAAGTGCGAAGCCGATAAAAATATTGACGGCTGCCACAAAGAGCCAGCTTGCCCATTCCGTTATACCGACACGAACCGACTCGAACGCCTGCTCGGCGGCGTCTCCTGCAATTAATGTGCCTGCAATGAGCAGGAAGATTAACAGAACAGACGGCCAGAAGACCGGTTTATGAATATCGAAAAGCCGGTTTACTCCGGTCTGTTCCGATTCAGGCGTGTCATCATGTCCACGTAAAGCCATAAATTTTCTCCTTGAAATGGTTTGAAATTGTTGATGAACCGGGGTGGGTCAGGTTCAGAAGTAGTACCCGATATTGATGTTGAAGCGGATATTGAATTCCGATTCACCCAGACCCAGATCTTCATGGCCGGGCCCCACACCCACGCCAAACCGGTCGGTCAGCCAGGGATGATTGACCCCCTGCGCAATATCAAAGTAGGTGTAAACAGGTCCGGCAGTTACCAGGAACCCTGTGATATTCTGGATGGTGCTCTGAAAATTCTGATCCAGTGTCAGGGTTCCATCGTTGGCCCGCGTGGTGGTGCCTTCACCGACCGTATTCTGCATATAGCTGAAATCATTGTAGAAGTTGATATTGGTGACTGGTCCCCAATCCACATCATAGGAATACGCGAGTCCGAGTGTAGCAATCCAGGCTTCGGTGGACACTTCATAAGGAATCCCATAGGCGCCCATATATACAGTACTGAGCTCATTGCCGTCATCGTCGTCCGCATTCATGGCGTAATACAGAAATTGAGGCTTGATGTTAAAAAGGCCCATGGTATAGTCTGCATGAAGCGCAAAGGCGTACTGGCTGTCAAACAGATCATTCACGGTATTGTAAAGCTGCCCGAACTGAAAGGATGCACCTACTTCGCCGCTGCCCATATCATTGCTCAGCTGATAGGCACCTCTGATATTGAACTGATTGCGTTCAGTCAGGGAGACGTTGCCTTCCGGAATCACGTCATAGCTGTAACGGCCCGATCCTCCCACGCCAAAATTGGACTCACCAAATACGGGACCTTCCGGAGCCGCCTGAAAGAAATAAGCGACATGCCACTCCATGTTTTCAGTCTGTTTGATCAGTTTCAAACCCATATCGTGGTCATCCTCCAGCCCAACATAGTAAGGCAGGCTGAACCACCAGTTGTTGGAATTGTACTGGATATTGCCGAACGGTACCTGAGTAACTCCAAGCTGCAGCTCGGTGCTTTCATTGAAGCTGTAGTCGAGCCATCCCTGTTTGATAAAGTGGGTTGCAAAGGTCGGATAGAACCGGTACTCAAAATTCAGTCCGATTCCGCCGGGATTGTCATACAGCACATTAATACGCCAGGTGTCCCAGGTAAACTGCGAATTGCCGGCATCAATGTCGCTCTCGTAACTGCTCAGCAGAACGTTGTACCGAACAGCGCCTCCCACGTGCAGTGACGGTTCATCTTCATCTTGATCTTCTTCCGACTGCGCGTCTGCGGTAAACAAGAACCCTGACAGTAATAGAGCACTTACCCCACATGGCAGCCAGATCAGCTTCTTAATCAGGCTTGTCATGTTATGGTGGTTAGTTAGCGATTGGTACAGCAGGCATAAAAAGATTGCTGCTGAAAACACTCCAGTTAAATTGAGGGAATGCAGACGGGGCAGAACGTCGTTTTGTAAGCCACGTACAAACTATAAAAGATTTGAGGTTTCATGAAATCAATCATTTGGCATCGAAATGATCTCCGGATCAAGGATCACGAAGCTCTGGCCGGGGCCGCAGAAAAAGGGGAGATATTGCCTGTATATATTTTTGATCCTGAACATTTCATCACATTGGATTTTGGCTTTCAAAAGACGGGGCCGCACCGAACAAAATTCCTGATTGAAAGTGTAAAAAACCTTAGAGAGGCCTACCAAAAAAAAGGGGGAGATCTGGTTGTAAAAGCGGGCGATCCGGCTAAAGTGCTGAAGGAACTGGCCGAGAATTATGAAGCAGATCGGGTTTGCTGCATGGGTGAGGTCACCTCAGAAGAAAAGTCAACGGAAGAGAGGGTTCGATCCAATCTTTCGGTACCTCTGGAATTCTATTGGGGACACAGCCTTTATCACCCGGATGATCTGCCGTTTGAGATTTCCGAACTGCCGGATGTTTTTACCCAGTTCAGAAAAAAAGTTGAGAAAAAAAGCCAGATAAGAGAGCCGTTTCCTGAACCCGACAATCTGAAATTTATCAAAACTGAAGATGCCGGCGAGATTCCTGAGCTGGAAGACCTGGATGTTGAACGTCAGGAGCCCGATGATCGCGCTGTTCTGAAATTTAAAGGCGGTGAATCAGAAGCGTGGAAGCGGCTGGACCACTATTTTTTCCAGGCCGATCAGCTTCGCAACTACAAGTACACCCGGAATGGCCTGTTGGGGGCTGATTATTCATCCAAGTTTTCACCCTGGCTGGCCCTGGGCTGTATCTCTCCAAGATCGATTTATTCTGAAGTAAAGCGATATGAGGAAGACGTACATAAAAACGTGTCTACATACTGGATGATTTTCGAGTTGATCTGGCGCGACTATTTTCGGTTTTCCGCTCAAAAGTATGGGGATAATATTTTTCGGCTGGGCGGCATACAAGGGAAGAAACTGGAGAAAAGGATCGATGAAGAGTGGTTCGATAAATGGAAGAATGCTGAAACAGGGATCCCGTTCATTGATGCGAATATGCGGGAACTCCGGCTGACCGGCTATATGAGCAATCGGGGCCGCCAGAATGTGGCCAGTTTCCTGGCTCAAAATATGGATTTTGACTGGCGATGGGGGGCAGCCTGGTTTGAGTCCATGCTGATTGACTATGACGTTTGCAGCAATTGGGGGAACTGGGCCTACAATGCCACTGTGGGACATGATCCCCGCAATCGCTATTTCAATATTCTGAATCAGGCCGATAAATATGACAAGAAAGGGGAGTATGTACGTTCATGGCTGCCTGAATTGGGTGATGTCTCGACTGATTTTATTCATGAACCGCACAAAATGAGTCCGGAGCAGCAACAACTTTTTAATGTGCAGATCGGCAAGGATTACCCTGAACCGATCCTGGATCTGGAAGAAAGTTACGAACGCATCCGGAACGAAGATTAACCGCAGAGCGGCCTGGTCTGCTTGCATCCTACGATTCCCGATTGTAATCTAGGGCTTGATCCGAAATTTCAAGCCTGCAAACCATGCCCCGTACCCTGATTAGCTCTCTGTTCATCATGCTTCTGCTGACCTCCTGCATTTCGGAAGAGGATAGGCTGCAAAACATTTTTGACGATCACTGGGAATTTACGCTCAATGAAAATCCGATCTTCGCGACCAACCAGGGGGATGATCGATTTAATGACCAGCTTCCCGAGACGGATCTGGAGGCCGTGGAACGGCGGTATGAACAGTCTAAAGAGTTTCTGGTTCGATTGGATCGGGTTCAGAGAGAAGATCTAAGCGAATCATCCCGCCTCAACTATGACATTTTCAGAATCCAGCTCGAAAATGACATCCGGGGATATGAACTGAATGCTCATTTATTGCCGCTGAACGGCTGGTGGGATTATCATGCCACATTCGCCGATCTGGCGAATCGCGTGCCGCTGGAATCGGTGGAGGATTATGAAAACTATCTGAGCAGACTGCGTGCGTTCAGCGAATACAATTCAGGATATATTGAACGCCTTCAGGCTGGACTCGATGCTGATATTGTAAGGCCCAGGGCGGTTTTTGATGATTATGTAGCTTCTGTTGAGGCATTGATATCAGACATACCGGAGGAGAGCGGTCTGTTCGAGCCATTCACGTCCTTTCCTGAAAGCTTTACGGTAGAAGAGATGGACAGACTTGCTTCGGAGGGTGCGGAAATCATCAATGAGATCGTGAATCCGGAACTTGAACGGCTGGTCCGTTTCCTGGAGGTGGAATACATACCGGGAGCCGCTGAGTCACTGGGGATTACCGATATACCGGGAGGGGATGAGTACTACGCCTGGCTGGTACAAATGTATACAACGGTGGATATAACCCCGGAAGAGGTTCACCAGATTGGCCTGGATGAGGTTGCCCGAATTCGCAGTGAGATGATGGAGATTGTCCGGGAAACCGGTTTTGGTGAGGATTTTGACGGATTTGTAGAGTTCCTTAGAACGGACCCGCAGTTTTACGCCGAAACACCTGAAGAACTGATGGAGAAGACCGCATTGGTTTTGAAAATAATGGACGGGAAACTTCCGGAACTGTTCAAAACATTGCCCAGGCTGCCTTATGGAATTCGTCCGGTACCCGACTACCTGGCTCCGCGAACGGCAACGGCCTATTATAGTCGCGGCAGTGCCGATGGAACGCGGGCAGGGTATTACGCTGTGAACACCTATGATCTGAAGAGCCGTCCGCTTTACGAAGTAACCGCTCTGTCATTACATGAAGCCGTGCCGGGACACCATCT
>JAWVZW010000072.1:0-8255 GCA_033721975.1 Balneolaceae bacterium | reverse complement strand
TATCTTGGGTACCTGGATGATATTGATAGAGGAATCTACTAAAACATGAGATTACTTGTAAACATCGACCATATTGCCACACTTAGAAATGCGCGGGGTGAAGGATATCCCGATCCGATCGAAGGTGCAAGGGTATGTGAAAAAGCCGGCGCTGCGGGAATTGTATTCCACCTGAGAGGCGATCGCCGGCATATTCGTGATGAAGATGTCTACCGGCTAAAAGAATCAGTAAAGGGTATACTGGACTTTGAAATGGCCGCTACCGATGAGATGATCCGGATCTGCAAAGACGTAAAGCCGGATCTTTGCACGCTTGTCCCCGAAGGTCGTGAAGAGCTCACCACCGAAGGCGGACTCCATATGAAAAACGTGTTTGACGATTTTCGGGAACGGGTTTTTCCCGCATTCCGGAACAGTGGCATTGAAATCAGTCTTTTCCTGGATCCCAACCCTGAAGATATTGAGCTCGCGGCCGAACTTGGAGCTGATGCCGTAGAGCTGCACACCGGTACCTTTGCCAATGCGCCCGATGAAGCCTCCCGGGCTCAGGAACTGCAGCGTTTAAAGCTTGCTGCGGAAGAGATCCATCAGCTGGGGCTGAAGGTAAATGCCGGCCACGGTCTGAATCTCAGCAACGTTCCGATACTCATTGATGCGGTTCCCCATCTGAATGATATCAGCATTGGTCACGCCCTGGTTTCAAAGTCTTTATTCTGGGGCCTGGACAAAACCGTGAAAGAGTATATTGGATTGATGAATGGTGAGGGTTGAGGGTTTTCAGTTGTTGGTTGTTGGTTGTTGGTTGAAATAGCCTACAAAGCCATCAGATTGATGACAATAACTATCAACCACTGACAACAAACTACTGACTACTGACAGC
This sequence comes from Balneolaceae bacterium, assembly GCA_033721975.1. Lineage (GTDB taxonomy): Bacteria > Bacteroidota > Rhodothermia > Balneolales > Balneolaceae > Rhodohalobacter. The sequence goes on along the minus strand of JAWVZW010000072.1, from coordinate 7,375 downwards.
TGACAACCAACATCTTTTTAAATATGCAAGAAATAAGAAACCTCCCAGAAATCAACAAACACACAGTTTGAGCGAAAACAAACCACATAAATCCGGATACGCGGCCATTATCGGAAAGCCCAATGCGGGCAAGTCGACCCTGATGAACCGAATCCTGGGTCACAAAATCTCTATCACTACTCACAAAGCGCAAACCACGCGCCATCAGGTGGTGGGAATTTATTCCGATGACGATACGCAGATTGTTTTCCTGGATACTCCCGGCGTCATCACTCCTTCCTATGAGCTGCAAAAAGCGATGATGAAAACCGTGGAGCGCGCCCGCGCGGATGCCGATGTGATTTTGTTTATCGTGGATCCGACCGACAAGCACCCCACGGATGAAGTGATTGAACTGCTTCGATCCATTAACAAGCCCATTCTGCTTGTGGTGAACAAGATGGATCAGATTGAAAAGAAATATGCGATGCGCAAAGCGGAACTGCTTGAAAAGCAGCTTCGGGTGAAGTCGGTGCACTATGTCTCTGCGCTTCACGGCGAAGGCGTCCAAGAGCTCATCGAAGCCATCCGGGGATTGCTGATGCCGGGTCCACCTTTCTATCCCAAGGAGGATTTGAGTGAACACCCGGTCCGCTTTTTTGTCTCCGAGCTGATCCGGGAGCAGCTCTTCCTCCTTTTCCATGAGGAGATTCCTTACTCCTGTACTGTGGAAGTGGTAAGTTATGAAGCCGGTGAGGATCTTGATCGCATCAGCGCCAATATAATAGTAAACCGAAAATCCCAGAAGGGCATGCTGATCGGCAAAGGCGGCGAGGCTATCAAGCGCTTGGGGATCCGGTCGCGCGAATCGATTGAAGAGTTTATCGGCAAACAGATTTTCCTGGACCTTCACGTCAAAGTCAGAGAAAAATGGCGTGAAAAAGAGAACTGGGTAAGGAACCTGGGGTATTGAACAGTATGTCAGTGGCAACAGTATTACAGGGTTACAGGTTTAAGGTTTCGGATTTAAGGTTTAAGGTTTAGGATCTGCCATACATCAGAGATCGCCAATCGCATATCATCCCTCCCATCTCCCGTCTCCCGTTTGACGTTTGACGTTTGACGTCTCACTTCTCCCTTTTCACTAAAAATATTTTCCCCTCACTCCCCCCTCAAATCTAATTGCCCCTCAACACTTTTCCCGTCCCGCCTCCACTCTTTCTTGGTGATACATAAGTTGCACATCTTGATTCGCTTTTGAATTGGGTTAACTTGTAGAAGAGTGTCGTAGCAGCTACGGCTTGCAGCGAACATTCAGGTCAGCTTGTTCAGATAAAGATTTCAGCAAAGGTGGTAAAATACCGGAGCGTTGGACCTGGCAATGCCGGGCGATCTTTGGATGAGCATTCTGAAACCGGAACCTTTTTCCCGGGAACAGGAGCTGAAGATAGGATGAAACAGATTACGGTTTGTTTGATCTGAAAAAATGCAGGTATACCCACACGTAGTATCTGTATTTGACTTTAGACTCCCCGGGGGAAAGGTTTTCTTTTTTATTGACGGATCTATCTCATCACCGCGCTATTCGTTTCGCTATATAGAATAGAATTGATCCAAAGAACTTCTACTTCTTAGAAGATTCATTTGTAGTCAGAGCTGCAGGCTACAGGCTACATGTTACCCGCCATTCCCGCTTTCCACCCATTTAACCGCATTAAATACCAGTTCCGTAGAATTCTTGTAGGACATTTTCTCTTTGATGCGGGATCGGTATGTTTCAATAGTTTTAACTGCCAGGTGAAGCTGTTCGGCGATCTCATTGCTGCTTTTGCCGCGTCCCATCAGTTCAAACACCTCCAGTTCGCGGTCACTCAAAATATCAACCGGAGATTCGATGGAAGGCTTACGTCCCGACATCGCGTTGAGCAACAGCTTCTCGCTGATCTCTTCGCTCACATAGATACCACCGTTCAAAACTTTACGGACTGCCTTCATCAGCACATCACTTGGTTCAAATTTCATTATATACCCTTTTGCACCTGCACGCAAGGCTCTCTCAGCATAGAGTGACTCTTCATGACGTGATACCATAAGCATTTTTTGATCCGGATCTCTGAATACCACGTTTTTCACTAGCTCGATGCCGTTCATCCCGGGCAATGATACATCCACAACAATCAGGTCCGGCTTCAACTCATCGAGTTCGTTCAGCACTTCCTCGGCTCTTTCATATTGCCGGATCACATCAAATCCGGGTTCAGCCTCAAGTGTACTTGCCAGCCCTTTCCTCATGATGGGATGATCATCAACAATTACGATTTTGGTTTTCAATGAGTTTGCCATAGTCTGCTCCTTCTTCGATTTCTTATCAAACTGCCATGTCAGTTTTCATCTCAGTGAACTATTTTTTCTCGTATTTAAAAGTACTGCAGGTCATTGGGTACCACACATCGCAATCGCGTAATCTCATCATCAGTGCGATCGATCTTAAGTATTCCACCCATCACATGGGCCCGGTATTTCATAATGTGCATACCCACACCCTGCCTGCCGGTATCATTATTTTTAATATTATTCTCGCCCTCATCATCAGAGAACTCACTATGTCTTTGTACAGCAGCTCCATTCTTGCGAAGGGACTTATCGAATCCTATGCCGTTGTCCTCCACAATCAGGGACGTGTGCTCAGGATTGGAATAAAGACGGATATTGACACGGGTGGCCTGTCCATGCCGGATTGCATTATTTACTCCCTCCTGAGCAATGCGATACAGGTGAAGGGCCATAGTATGATGTTCTATTTCCGTTCTGCCTGTATCAATAAAGTGCACGTCTACGCCGGTAAGATGGGTAATCCGTTTGGCCAGATTTTCAAGGGCCACTGAGAGTCCGTTTTTTTCCACGTCCACCACAACCATGCCTCTCGACAAGGTCCGCGCGTACTCATCCGCTTCGCGGATTATCTCCGTAATTTCACCGACCTCATCGGCACCCGGAAGTGCATTGGCTTTCAGTCTCTTCGCAAGGGCTTCCGATAGCATCCGGATCCCCGTCAGCATCTGCCCTAGCCCGTCATGAAGCTCCCTCCCGATTTTCCGTCGTTCTTCATCTCCAACGCTTATAATTTCTTTTTCAAGCGTTCTTCGAAGTGTGATATCCCGGATGATGCCGGTAAAAAAATGTTCTCCTTCATTCTGAACTTCTCCAACCGCAAGCTCAATCGGGAAAACCGTCCCGTCTTTTTTGATGGCGTGGAGCTGCTGAAGCTTTCCAGACACTCCGTGACCGGCTTTGGGAAAAAAGCTTTGGATGTACCTTTGGGGGTTTACATTATGAGGTGAAGCTAAAAGGTCGCTTATGTTCTTCCCCTTTAGTTCAGGTTCATTATAGCCGAACATCTCCATTGCCGCCCTGTTCACGGAGTGCAGATCCCCGTTTTTGTGCAGGATCACCATGGCATCATCACTGGCGCGAAATATCGCATTGGTCAATGCCAGGTTATCATGAAGTTTTTTCTCAGTCTGGAGCAGTTCACCGATATCATACATGGAAATCACGCAAAGCTCATTTGCATCATTTCCCTCTTTATATGTACTCAGACGAACATCCATCCAGACACAGTCGCCATTTCTGTGAATGCCGGTCCACCTCTGCTCTGCGATTTCATCCCGGCGGCACTGTGAAAGCAGTTCTGAGAGTGGCGCATTTTCTTTTGAGTGAAACATATGCGCCGGTTTGCCAATAACCTCCTCGCGGGTGTATCCAAGCATCGCAGTAGCCGACGAATTCCAGAAAACGATGTTGCCATCATAATCTATAACGACAACACCATGCTGAACACTTTCCAGAATGCTGAATTGATATGGGAACCGATTCTCTTTCATCAGACCGAACCTTAGAACTACTTACTACTAACAGAGACATAGAGCAAAAGAGCAACAGTGATCATGCTGCGAAACAACAGCTTAGTCTGCTCCTAAATCTACTGAAAAGAAAGGCATTCAGTCATAGGCATAAACCTTAAGAGATCAATCAGGAAATCCCCCAAACCACAGACGTCTTATCCGTAACGGCTCTAAAAAAATCCTCTCCCACCTCCCATTCCGGAATAAAAGAAACCTCTCTCATGCAATAGCCTGATTGGCAAATTGCTGCCCCCTCTTGATTTCGGAACTGCTTATGATTCCGATTTGAGTTCTACTTCCGTTTGCAGTCAGTTAAAGATATCTCGGATCGCATCCCTAACCTGTTCTCCCCCGCTTCGCACTGCACTCTCCAGTGATTTATCGGATACCTCTTCAGCTATTCTCAGGATTACATCTTTAACGGCTTGCATCTCGCCACCCCGGCCCAGATCGGTCAGCAGAATATTTCCCATTTCTACTGTTGCTGTCTGCTCACCTCCCAATTCGGTATAAAGCTCTACGGATGCATCACTCATCTCAAAGCGTTCGATAATCATTCGGGAATCAGATGACTCACCGGAGGGCTGATTTCTCAAATGACTCATGATCTGATTGATATTATTGCCCGACAGCTTCTGTTCTACCGTAACGGCCGGTTCGGTAATCGTAATTTCATGAATGAGAATTTCGTCTGAAAACAGAGACATCACATCCAGACGTATAGAAAAATCTTCAATGATCAGAGCCGACTCGGTTGTAAAGTCATCCGGATTGGCTACCTGAAATCCGCTGATGGTTCCTTCACCGGATAAAGGCGAAATTGAAACCCGGTCAACGGTAACCGGGGTCCCGGTCAGCTCGCTGCCCACCTGCTCTATTCCCGACTTGACGATAGAGTTTACACTCATTATCACGGCAATCACAACGGCTATTGCGACAATCAGAAACCCACCTATGGTCCATTTCACTGCTTTGCTCATTCTGCTCCTTTCCCTTTAATTACGGCTTTTGTGGCTGTTAAGTTATTGTAAGAGAACACATTTAACATGATACAAATCTTAGGACAGAAATCATGATTATACCCATTTGCTTGATTCTTTGAATTGAATCACCGCGGAGGTGCAGAGTGCGCAGAGATTTTTTAATGGGGGATAATTATTGGTAAAGAAGCCTTTAGAAACTGACAGCTATTGGCATGATCAACTTATTAGCCACGGAAGCACGGAAAAAAGTACACCACTTTTCCGTGCCTCTGTGGCAATAAAACCAGACAGTTGAATATACTTACATAACAAACCCCCGTGCCCTTTGCGACTCCGCGGTGAATAAGTCGTTTACAGCCCGTCTGAAATTGAGGTAAGGCGTCCATTGATCTCTTCACCGAAGATTTCGAACGGCACTTCTTTGGTTGTTACTTCTTTGACTTTACTGTCTTCAATTACTTGCTGATAGGTTTCGTAGCAATCGAGAGCGTCACGGAATTTCTGCATATCTGTGTCATTGCACATTTCCACAAAATCGATTTCCTCATCAGAAGACGCTTCCAGTCTAAATTTGCCGTCTTTGACCACCTCACCCATTCTGGTAAACAAGGCAAGCCGTTTTGGAAAATCAGAGTCCTTCGCTCTTAAGCTGCAGAATACCCGTTTCACAACCGCATGTGTTACCAGGTGATCGTGAAATCCGCTGATTCCATGCACGGCATAGGTGACGATTATGTCGGGCTCCAGGCGATGAATCTCCGCTTCGACAACCTCCTCAATCTCTATCGGATTTATATTTTTGAGTTCACTGTCGGGAAGATTCAGTACCGTCATGCTGCTCAGCCCCAGCGTTTTTTCCACACACTGCATTTCCCGAAACCGGATCTCTCCCATCTCTTTTTTATTCACTCCCAGGCGGAATCTTTGACGGGTAGCTTCCCCTTTGGTCAGCGTAAGCAGATGAACTTCGTGTCCTTGCCGCAGCTGGGCATGCATGGCAGGCGCCGGACCAAATGATTCATCATCCGGATGGGGGAAAATGTAGAGTATTTTCATGTGATCGGAATTAATTAAATGGTTCTACCCCAAATGAATACTTACTGAAGCCGAACAGTTCCGGCTGAGTGTTTCTTGTTGGGGGAACAGATGCATCGCGAGTCTTCGCTGAGGTGAAAGGTTACAAATTTGGTTGGGTATTGATATTAATAAGAAAAATCAATCCTCAGTGCTTCCGTGGCCAATTATGCCGGACAAAAAATAACTGTGGTTTTAACCCCGGGGCTTGGGGCGGTAAAAAATGAAAGGCATAAAAAAAGTACCGGAGTACATTTCCCTGAGTCATCTTTGAGGAATCATCAGACAAACAAGCTGCGGAAATTTTCAGCTTTCAGTCACTCGCACCGTAGTGTTTGTGACTGCTGTACTCACTTGTAATTAGCACAATTTTCAGACTCGGGTCAAGGAAAAAATCACTTATTTTTCCACAACTTTTCCACCTCTTTTCCACAGAGTTATCCACATTTTGGTTAGATGACTCAACGCGGAGTCGCGGAGAGCGCAGTGAGTTTATGTTAAAGCTATATCTTGGACTAGAGACCATTGCAAAATCCTGGCTTTGCTAAAAAAGGGTAGCCACGGAAGCGCGGAAGGAAAGATGTGTTCTCCTTTATTAGGCCTATCAAAAGTAAACCATTCGATTCATCTGCGATTATTTGCGAGAGATTAGATGAATTGCTCTATTTCCCGAACTGCAGGATTCCTTCCCAAACTGATTCCTGATGTGTGAGTGCAGCCTACAATTAGAGTAGCAACTGAAACAATCTGTAGGGTAGCCACAGAGTCACGGAATGATATACCCCACATTTCCGTGCCTCCGTGGCTATTATTTCAGATAGAAGTAGAAACCTTAACAACCAGCCTCCGCGCCCTCAGCGCCTCTGCGGTGAATCAACTCTCAAGGAATTTCACTATCGCATCGGCAAAGGTCTTCGCTGCAGGCGGATGGGTTCTCATCCAGAGCTCCGGCTCTACGAGTTCCAGCTCCATGACCGCCCACTTTCCCTCCAGATCCCGGACCATATCCACCCGTCCGTAAACAGGTACCGGATCACACGCCTTCATCGCATGTAACGCCAGCTCCTCCTGTTCCGGCAGCGGACTGTATTCATATACTTTACCACCGTGATCATCCTGCACCCGGAAATCACCCTCTTTCGCAACCTTTCTGACCGCATGGGTAAACTCACCTCCTATCACCATCACCGTATCTTCACCGGTTTTTGTGATCTCGGGCAGGAATGGCTGCAGCATAAATGATTCTTTTTTCAGCAAGGGCTGAATGAACTCCTCTATAGAATCTGCATTCGTTTCATTGACCCGATACGTGTACCGCGCAGCGCCCGATACACACGGTTTGATCACACCCTCACTCCACCCCAATTGCTCCATCATCTCTTTCAGAATCAGCTTATCCCCCTGTTCAATCATATGTGATTCCACTATCGGAAT
>JAWVZW010000071.1:0-8269 GCA_033721975.1 Balneolaceae bacterium | reverse complement strand
CTGGCCAGATACTTTGCCGGAGAGCGCTGGCAATCTCTATCTATACCGAAAGGAAAAACCGAAGAATACAACCGGTCAAAATTTCAAAAAGAAAAAAGCCGGGGATTTTACAAAGACAGATTGTAAGTGAGGCTGAATCGATCATTGACGATTCATTAACAAAAAGAAGAAGCATTGCTCCCGGTCACAGAGAGCTCTTATACTGTTATTCCAACGCAAATCCCGTACCTTTTACTTTTAGATTTAGTAATCCGGATTTTATCATACCCCTTACTTAATGACGTACCTGGCGTTTGTCAGAAAAGAGAAAAGACTTTTATCATTTGCAGTCTCGTTCACATTCTTCTCCAGTTTTGGACAGACTTTTCTCATTTCTCTGTTTGTACCTTTTATACTGGCCGACTTTGATTTGAACAATGCCTCTTTTGGGACGCTCTACTCAGTTGCGACTTTGATTGGTGCATTTGCACTTCCATGGCTTGGACAGTTGATTGATCGGGTTCCATTACGCTTTTATAGCCTGTTCGTGGCATTGGGTCTGTTTACGGCTTCCATTCTAATGGCGTTTTCATGGCATATATCTGTTCTTTTTGCTGCGCTGATCATGCTCAGGGTTACGGGACAGGGACTCAGTTCACATACGGCACAGACCACGATGGCTAGATACGACGATCAAAACAGGGGCAAGGCACTCAGTATATCGGCCTTAGGATTTCCTCTGGGAGAAGCTGTGTTGCCAACTGCAATAGCTTTACTGCTGGCATCAATTCACTGGCAGATGGTTTGGCTTACTATTGCTGCCCTGATAGCTGCAGTGTTCATTCCTTTAACATGGATCCTCATAAAGCCGGGCACACATGTTGAGATTGAAGATCAGGATAAGGATAACGGCCACAAAGAGCAGAGTACTTCAGAAAGCTATCGTGCCATATTCAGGGATTTGCGAATATGGTTCATCATACCTGCAATATTGATGCCGCCATTTTGGGTAACGGGTCTGTTTTTATATCAGGTTTCTGCTGCCGATGATCTGCAATGGACCGCTGCCCTGATTGCTTCTGCGTTTATCCCGTTTGCTGTTGTCCGTATTCTTAGCGGACTCATATCAGGACCATTGATTGATCGATTTTCAGCAAAAATTCTTTTTCCAACGCTTCTGTTACCCATGCTTGCAGGCCTTGCAATACCGCTTCACTACAGCGGGAACTGGACGGTATTCTTTTATATGTCTATGATCGGCGCAACCCTTGGCTACAGCGGTACTCTCAAAACCGCTCTTTGGGCCGAAATGTATGGCACGAGAGTAATTGGCACTGTGCAGAGCCTGTTTGCTTCTATCGCGGTCTTCAGTACCGCAATGAGTCCATTTATAGCCGGCTGGATGCTCGACAATGGATATACCCTTGGTAATCTGTTTATGATCGCTTTGATAACGACACTGGTATCAGCGCTGCTAACGCTTCGAATGCTGCCGCTGTTTGATGAGGATCAAAATTAACTACAGTCACTGCCGTTTTCATTTTTTTATGCAGGGCACGTTTTAAAAAGAGATTGCGTTAATGAAGCAAACCAAACAATCAGACCATAAATCACGATGAATCTGATAACCATTTTATCCATAGTACTATCTTTTGCAACCATGACTCAGTCTACACAAACGAAAGCTGCAGAGAATGCAATCACCAATAATGATGACTATGAAACGGCCGTATTCGGAGCCGGTTGTTTCTGGTGTGTTGAGGCAATTTATCAGCGTGTAAACGGTGTGGTAGCCGTTGAATCGGGTTATGCAGGCGGTCATGTCGAAAATCCAACCTATGAACAGGTTGTAACGGGAAGAACTGGTCACGCTGAAGTGGCCAAAGTTACGTTCGACCCTGAAGTAATCAGTTACGAGGAACTGCTAGAAGTCTTCTGGCATACACACAACCCCACTACCCTGAACCGTCAGGGAGCTGATGTAGGGCCTCAGTATCGATCGGCCATCTTTTACAATTCACTCGAGCAAAAGCAAACGGCCGAGAAATCATTGAAGAGAACGGATGAATCCGATCTATGGGAAGATCCGATCGTTACAGAGATCACCCCTTTAAGTAATTACAGTACCGCAGAAAATTATCATCAAAACTATTTCAACAACAATCCGAACGCAGGTTACTGCTCAGTTGTAATTGCTCCTAAAGTGGCCAAGTTCAAAAAAGATTTTCCCCATCTCTGGCAGGATTCACTTTAAGAAACGATACAATCATGTATATTCTGCTAATGTCAGAATTCAAGATATAAACATTATTTGATATATAACTCTAACTAACTCAACCAAAAGCCAAATACTATGAAATCATCCATTTTGACCCTGATTATCGGGGCACTGTTTATGCTCTTTTCAACTTCGGATCTTATTGCACAAGAAAGACAAACTGAAAGGGTAATGGTAAGCCCGAACGCGTCTGTTTCACAGACAATTGGTTTGACGGATATTCTGGTAACCTATGGACGTCCGGGAGTTCGAGACAGGGAGATATTTGGCGGACTTGTACCATACGGCCAGGTTTGGAGAACCGGTGCTAATGAATCTACTGTAGTTGTTTTTCCTGAAGATGTACGGGTTCAGGGTGAATCTGTTCCTGCAGGAACCTATTCTCTATATACAGTTCCCGGAGAAGATGAGTGGACCATCATCCTGAATAACAAGCTTTCATGGGGAACAGCTTATGATGAAGCGGAAGATCTCCTTCGGGTTACCGCTGATCCGCAGGAAAGTCACTTTGTTGAACAGATGATGATCTATTTTGAAGACATCACTGCCGAGTCAGGCGATCTGGTTATTCATTGGGCAAATACCAAGGTACCGGTTACCATCGAGCCGGTAGCAGAGCTTCCTGAAAATTAGGATCTGACTTTACGTACTGAATTAAACAGATTAAAAAAACCCCGGTCATATCACCGGGGTTTTTTATTGCTGATAGTCTGGTAACGATTTTTTGGAAAGCCTTAAAATTTTAATTCCAGGTTAAAGAGTACGTTTCTGCCTGCCTGCGGGTAGTAATAATTGAAGTATTGCTCCTCGCCGCCGGCTATCCATCCGAAAGTGTATCCGTTGGATACATACTTTCTGTCAAACAGGTTGTTTACCTGGAGTGATGCATTCAGTTGACTCAAAAATGGAATCCGGCTGAATGAGTAATTGAATCGAACATCGTTTACCCAATAGGGATCGATAGACCGGTTGTTGTTTTGTGTGTTGTCAAGATATTGTCTTGAAACATACTGTGAGCTCCACTCAGCCTGAAATGAACCTATACTGTAGGTCAGCATAGATCCGGAGATGACCGAGGGGGAAAAGGCAATATCCACATCCCTATAAATCTCTGACTGCTGCCCGCCCTGATCAAAATCGTCCAGAAAGCGAACGTATTCATCGATTTTGTTACGGCTTAGGGTAAGATTACCGTCCCAGCGAAATTCAGGGCTGATTCTGATACCTGCCTGGAGCTCGATGCCGGACCGGTAGCTGTCGGGTACATTTTCCCGCACATACCCTCCAACATCATTCACGGCACCTGTTAAAATGAGCTGATCTTTGTACTTCATATAATAGAGATTTACTGCAGCAGAAAAGCGATTGAACGTACCGTTGTAACCCAGTTCATAATCAAACAATCGTTCAGGATCCGGACGGCTTTCAATACTGGTATCCACATAATCTCTCCGGGTGGGCTCTTTTCCGCCTACACTGACAGAAGCAAATGCCCTGTGGCCGTCTGCCATTCGATACACAAAACCGGCTTTAGGATTCAAAAAAGTGATTCGATCTCTCTGGCCAACATTAACAACATCGCCGGTCTGATCATCAACACGCAATCCTACAAAACGATAGGTTACTGCCCTGTACTGCAGATCTCCATAAACGTTAATCTCCGGACTGAAGTAGTAATTTATTTTGGCATACGTGTTGAAGTCGGTCTTAAAGCCATTATTGTCATAATAGCGGTCATCAGGGTCGCTGCTTCCTGCAAAACGGGCCCAGATTACCTCGCCAAAATGGTCACCGTCATATTCATTATAGCCTCCGCCCAGCGTGAAATTCCATTCTTCAGCACGTTCAATATTGGTAGAGGCCACGAATCCGTAAAAGTGATTGTCGAGCCATCGTCGTCTTACCAGATCGCTTTCAGTTACTGTTTCTCCGCCGATGATTACCGGGCCTATACCGTATGTATCCAGATCATCATTTTGCCTGAACTGCTCAAAATATCCCCGGCCATACGTGTAATGGAGTGATGCCTGACTAATCCAGCTGTCGGTATGCATAAATGAATAGTGAAGCTGGTAATGATCCTGCTGGTAATTATCTACCTGATTTTCATACCTGAACTCATTGAACCGGCGATTTCCCAGATTATTACGCCAGTGCTGGGCATCTTCACTACTGAGAAAGAGATTTGAAATATAAGATTCAAGCTGGTCGGCATCATTTTCGAGAATGGGTTCGGGTACACCGTTCCATGCCTGGTATGTGACCTCTTTACCGGAAAACACATCAGCTTTCAGAAGGCTTCGTTTGCCGTTTCTGGCAGCTGAGAGGTAGAAAGAGCGCAGGTCGGATGATGCACGGTCAATGTAGCCATCAGATTCAATCTTGGATAAACGTCCTTCAATTTGCCATCCGTTAGCCATGCGCCCGGAACCCAGCTGTACATTTGCTTTCCGGGTGCCATACGACCCAACACCGGTTGTAATCTGCCCGTACGGCGCCTGTTTTAGAAGTGCAGTCTGAAGATTGAGAGTGGCACCAAATGCACCGGCACCCTGAGTGGATGTACCAACCCCGCGCTGTATCTGAATATTTTGAGTGGATGATGCGAGGTCAGGAAGGTTGACCCAAAACACTCCGTGCGACTCTGAATCATTCAGCGGGATGCCGTTGATAGTCACATTGATGCGTCCGGGATCTACACCACGTATCCGAATTCCTGTATATCCGATTCCTGCACCCGCATCCGAGGTGGGTACAACAGAGGGGGCATTATTGATCAGGTATGGAATATCCTGACCCAGGTTGCGGTTCTCGATCTCCTCCCGGTTAACGTTGTGATAAGCGATAGGAGTGGAGTCATCAACCCGCAGCGCACTTACAAAAACCTCTCCGCTGAGAACGGTTTCAGGATCAAGCCGGATAAGCAGAATTTCGTCCAGGTCGGCATTTCGGATTGAGATGGTTTTGTTTCTGAATCCGATATAAGAAATTCTGAGCGAATCGGTATTTGAGCCAACAGAGAGCGTAAAATAGCCATCTGCGTTGGATGAGGTTCCATTCGATGTGCCCGATTCGAGAATGGTGGCTCCCGCAAGGGGTTCGCCGGTTTGTAAGTTTAAAACCCTTCCCTCTATTTCCTGAGCGTTTAATGTTTGAAATGCCAGGATAAAAAAGATGATGGGTGCAAAAAAAAGCTGAAGATATTTGTTGTACATATTTCCTCCGTCAATTGAAAAAACGATTGAAGGAGGGGGACGGCGTGGTTTCAAAAGAGTGATTGAAACTGCCGCAGATCGGATCGGTTTCCCTACGCCGGTATAACCCGGGTCAGGTTCACAGGGTATGATCTCAGTCACAGTCCGCATTCTGCGGGTGGACACCCCCAACCTTATTGGTAGTGCGTCAAAGATAGGCGAGAACCTGCCCTTAATCAAATGATTTACAGATCAGTAATAGCTTAGGCCGGTCTTCATACTGCTGAAATTTCATGGAAATATTTTCTACTTTCACCTGTTGAGAGTTATCTAGAAAAGGCAATCCAGGTTCATAAAAAATCAGATGCGGTCAGAACAGTTCCAGATACAATCCAGTAGAGGTTTTCCACGCTCGATTTATATTCTTTTTCTATTCTTTATTGTGTCTGCATGCAGCTCTTCTGGGGATGAAAAGACTCCATCAATGTTCCTGATGGAACATGTAGAGTGGCTCTCAGACGAAGAAAGAGCCGGAAGGCTTGCGGGATCGCTTACTGAAGCATCATCAGCCAACTATTTGGAAAATCAATTTTTGCAGTACGGACTTGAACCCGCCGGAGATGACGATACATATGTGCAGCAATACGTTCTTTCGGGACCCATGGCAGAAGCGATGGATGCGGATAATTTTCAATCCAGAAATATCCTGGGAGTTGTAAGAGGAGAACAATTTCCGGACCAGTATATTATTATCGGTGCCCATTACGACGGTCAGGGGAGCGGAGGAATTATCTCCATGAATCACGATGGTGAGCCGGCAATTCATTACTCAGCTGATGACAATGCTTCAGGTACAGCCGGACTTCTTTGGCTGGCGAAAGAATTTGCAAATGAACCGGCATCCCGATCCATTCTATTCGCAGCATTTTCGGGTGAAGAGCTGGGGCTATTGGGCTCACGTCATATGGCAGCAAATCTTGATGTGCCGAAGGATTCGTTATTGGCAATGATTAACCTGGACATGATCGGACGGCTCGAAGGTTCTGGTGTCACTATTTTCGGTACCGGATCTAGTCCAGAATGGGAATCCATCATGCGGGAAGCATCTGTTCCCGATTCACTCACAATTGTGACAGCCTCAACAGGAACAGGAGCCAGCGATCACACCTCATTTTACGATATTGGTGTACCTGTGCTTCATTACTTCTCAGGAATTCACGATCAATACCATCGTGAAACAGATATTGCTGAACTGATTGATTACTCCGGCATGGTGATGATACTGGAGCATGTTGAAAATGTTGTTCGGGTTCTCTCTGACTATACAGCAGATGAAATTGCATTCACTGAGACCAATGACGAACCGCCCGTCGGGATGTCATCAGACAGTGTCACACTGGGGGTATTTCCCGATTATACCTGGTCAGGTAATGGTTTTCGGATAGATGGCGTCAGTTCCGGCGGTGCCGCCGAGGCAGGCGGCCTTGAACCCGGGGATATTATTGTACAGATGGATAATGTCGAAATTGAGGATATTTATGATTATATGGAGGCATTGGCTGAATTCAGTAAAGGAGAAACCGTCGATGTACGAGTTAACAGGGATAATGAGATTCTCACACTCCAGGTAACTTTTTAATTCACCCGTCAAACTTCTATGAAAACACTATCAGATACATTTATCATTGTTTTCCTGATTTTAATTGGAATCGCCTGCTCCTCTGAAACAGACGATGGACTGAAAGAAGTACCTGAAGGTGCCCAGGCCGTTTCACTCCTGGGAGAACCACTGTACAAGCCTGACCTTCCTGATGAGGTATTTGATGCCTATTCAGAAAACCTTGAGGAGGCTTTGACCGGTTACAGAACGGATCCTGAAAATGCAGAATCCATTATCTGGCTGGGCCGGCGTACTGCTTATCTGGGTGAATACCGCGAAGCCGTCAGGATTTTTACGGAAGGAGTATTCAAACACCCTGAAGATCCCCGCATGTACAGACACCGTGGGCATCGATATATAACGCTGCGCCAGTTTGATGAAGCTATTGAGGACCTGGAGAGAGCAGCCGAACTGATGAGAAGTCAGCCCGATGCCATCGAACCGGATGGATTGCCAAATGCCCTGAACCAGCCTGTAAGCACGCTGAAATCAAATGTCTGGTACCATCTGGGACTCGCCCATTATCTGAAAGGAGATTATCAAAATGCGATTGATGTATACGAAAATGCATTTCAGCTTGATCTGACTGAAGACATGCGAATTGCAATGCTCTATTGGTATTACTCATCACTGAAACGGATGGGCATGGATGAAGAAGCCGGCCAGGCAGTTGCGGAAATATCACCCGATATAGAGTTGATTGAGAATGATGTCTACCTCAACCTGATCCTGGTATTTGACGGAATCTTTGATGCAGACCGAATGATGGAAACTGCTGAAGATGCTATTCAGAATGCTACGCTCGCCTATGGTCTTGGGAACTGGCACTATATGAATGGAAGGGAGGAGAGAGCGTTTGAGATCTGGAGAGAAATACTTGAATTACCGCAATGGGCAGCATTCGGCTATATAGCAGCCGAGGCTGAGCTGGCAAGGGCAGGGGAGGCTAGTATTGAGTAGTGAGTATAGAGTATTGAGACTTTGTAATTGGGGATTAAGCTATTTTTCAAGCTACAAGCTACAAGCTACAAGCTACAAGCTACAAGCTACAAGGTGCAAGGTGCAAGGTGTATGGGGCAGGCTATGGAGGATATTTGGGAACAAACTTCTGAGATCAACAATCGAATATCTCCAATCTTAAATCACCCACTCCCGTCT
>JAWVZW010000070.1:0-8292 GCA_033721975.1 Balneolaceae bacterium | reverse complement strand
CTGTGAAAGACGCAGTCTCAGAAGAACTTGATGCAATAGACGTCAATACAGGCTGTATGCGGGAGGCCGGCACCCCTTTGGACAGACCCTCAAAGGCTTTTTCAAAAATCATTTCATATGGCAGATTTTCCGAAGCCATGGCAATGGCCGGTTCCAGTATCCCTGACAGCTCCTGAGGGCTAATCCCGCGATCACCGGCACGCTCGCCAAGCTGATCCAGCAGCTCCGCCGATATGCCCGCTTGGTGTGCGCGGTCAGATATTGTTGATTCTACCTGAGCCGTCATGGCTGTGGGAAATGCCATTATTAACAGCAGGCTTACTAGAAACTGGCAAATAAAAACTTCTTTTTGTCTCCTTGATATATTCTTAAAAGCGTACATAACTCATCTCATTGTTTTGTTGTAAAAGTAAGACGAGCGTTAGGGCAAATGGTTACCCAATCAGATGGGAGGCGGGAAAATTGAGGAAAGAGCTGAATTTAAAAGAAAAAGGCCCCGGATCAGCGGGGCCTTTTTTATTGGGAAAATAACCAAATGGGGTATTCGTCGATTACTGAACAGAAGTTAATTCCAGTGTACCAATTTCGTTCGTTTCACCAATGGTTACCTCCACATTTTCAACTACTGCCTCCTCGTAACCGTCGGCATTTGTTGATACTGTATAGGTTCCCTCCTCAAGACCAACCAACAGAAACTCTCCCGTCACTTCATCTGCATAGGTTGTTGACAGGGTATCGGCTTCCGGAGTGTTAAAACCTTCGATGGCATATATAGCTGCATTTGCTTCGACCGGTGTTACGGAGCCACCGATATTGCCCGAAACTGCTTCAGGTGTAGCTCTGATCACAGGCTGCAAAATAAACTCGGGGTTCGTTGCCATGCCGGTTTCAACGACTGATTTTCCGGCATCAAAATCAAGCAACAGCACGTATTGAATTCCTTCTTCAATTTCCGCATTAATGTTTAGTTTAACGCCGGTTTGAGCTCCACTTGGCACAAATAGATTGTAGGTTTGTCCATCCATTACAACCGAATTCTGATCTCTGCTAACCACAAGCCGGATCTGCTCATACGTACCCGCTTCCAGCTCGGCATCAGCTATCACTTCAAACTGGCCATTTATAAGCTCCAATATGTTGTAGGATTCATTCGGCTCGCTAATGGTTTGCCAGCCATCATCTCCGCTCGTGTTGTTTACTTCAACTCTTTCAACAAAGATGTTTACTTCGTCGTATTCGGCGGCATTATCGTGCATTTTAACCTGAAGTGTTCCAACCCCTGAATTGCTGTTAAGGGAACATCCGGTCATCAAGACCAAACTCAATGCCGATATTCCGGTCAAAATGTTTTTCAAACTTGTGAATGACTTTTTCATTGTACTCTGATTCTCTATTTAATATTTAAATGAGGTAATGATGTTTATTCACTCATAGGACGAGTGATCATCTGGTACGTTACATTTTTTTAATTTTGACATTTTCACATAAAAAAAGGGGCTAGCGATATCCGAAAGCCCCTTTTTTTTAAATCCATTTTATTAGTCGGGTGGTCCACCCCTCCCCTCACGCTCTCTATTCAAACCGGGAGGAATATTGCCCGGAGGTCCTCCGCCAACGTCTCCGTTAAATAGGTTTTGCAGAATACTGGAGGCTGGAGATCCTCCCTGCAGCTGCCTGCGCAGTCCCTCGGCTACAGCCTGAGCCGGCAGACGGCTTCGGCGCTGTGCCATATTCATCGCTCCCGGCAGCTTCATCAGATCCTCCGAATCAAACCCTCCCTCCAGTGCGCTCACAACCATCCGGGCCGTCGCCGCCGGCTCGCTCGCTGCAGTCGGCAGGTCACTCAAAATACTCATCGCCGTCACGATACCCGACGGGGTAGATCGCTCCAGGGCCGGACCCCCGGCAACCTCTTCCAGGGTCTGCTCGAGCACTTCGCGGTCCATGTTCTGCATCAGGCCTTTGGCCCCGGCACGTATCATCTCATTGCGAAAACGCTCCCGGCTCATCCCGCCTGAACCCGCCTCCTCACGGGCCAGCATTAGTTGCACCTCAGGCCGCTCAACCCAGCCGTCTGTGAAAGACGCAGTCTCAGAAGAACTTGATGCAATAGACGTCAATACAGGCTGTATGCGGGAGGCCGGCACCCCTTTGGACAGACCCTCAAAGGCTTTTTCAAAAATCATTTCATACGGCAGATTTTCCGAAGCCATGGCAATAGCCGGTTCCAGTATCCCTGACAGCTCCTGAGGGCTAATCCCGCGATCACCGGCACGCTCGCCAAGCTGCTCCAGCAGCTCCGCTGATATCCCCGCATCCTGTGCTCGGTTCATAATATCCTGTGGAACTTGCGCAAAAATGCTTCCCGGACTGAAAAGCCAAATAACCATGGCCAACCAGATACCTGCACTATTTAAATATTTACTGTTGTTCTCTTTCATGATTCTATAATTTTTAGTCAATAAATATCAAACCATTTGTACCGCCAAAACTATCAGAAACGGTATACGTTTCTTCCGAGAGTTCTATCCACTCTTCATCAGAACCTTCAACAAGAAGAACTTTATACTCGTATACCCCCGGTTCAAGATCCAGCTGGGCGGCAAAACGATTCCGATCTTGTCGGGAAAGCGGTATACCCGGTTTTTCCCAATCGTTAAAATCTCCGACCAGGTAAAGCTGTCCTTCTCCTTTGTAATTAAGCTTCAATACTACCTGCTGGTCACCATTGGATCTCCAATCAACATCTGCACTGTTTTTGTCTCCAAATGACGGGAAAAGTGCGATTCGTATGCCTCCCGTAACATTTACGTCTGTAAACGAATCACCAGATACAGAGGAGCTGTAGTTCAGCAGGTCTCCCTGAATGGTAAACGAAATGTTCCGGTTCAGCTGCCATGTGGCTCCCAAACCGCTTTTCAGCAGTAAATCGGCTTCCGATGTGGTGACCTCACCTCCCGGATCTCCGATTGGAGGAAATCCTCCGCCACCCCCCGTTTCAGTTGTAATGGTATACCCAAACCGTTCAAAACCGGCATTCAATGACAGACGGAATGACCGGCTTACCCTGTGGTCAACCGCGCCCTTCAATCCAATATTGGCAGAGGGATCTGACATATTACCGTACAGAGATGAACGGATTTGCCACCTGAAATCAGGCCAGGTTTCAAGCTCAATGGCATAACTGTCATAACGGTCACTGATATTCGATCCGTCGGTGTCAAAATTGTGCAGTGTCCTGAATGTAGAACCGGCTTTGAAGCGTACCTGTGTAAACAGAGAGGGACTAAATGATATAACCGGCTGTATCCAGAAAAGATCACGGTCAACAAATGTCGAATAGAAGCTGGTTCCGGCATCCGCACCCGCCGAAATGTTGTCAGAAATTCTGTACTGTCCGGAAAACGAAGCAAATGTTCCACTCCAGGAATCCCGTTCATCAAAAAAAGGCTGATAAATATAGCCTGCCGTAACATCCGATGAAAAATTATCGGAAGCGTATGAAATCTGCCCCATCGGAGCTGCCGTGAAGTATCCTGCCTCGGCACTTCGATCCCATTCAGCCAGATACGGATTTAAATACGTATTTCCGGTATAACCGCTTCGTGCATCCAGAAGCAGCACACCTTGCCAACTCTGACAGTAGCTTTGCAGCGGTATGAAAGTAAACAGGATCATAACAGAAAGAAGGATCTTTCTCATAAATAGAGCACTGCATTTTTGTTGCCAAATCCGTCATCCTGCTGAACTTCTGCCAACGGATCGGTAACCCACTCTTCGCCATCTTTCACGAACATATACTTATGCTCCCCCCGGGTAACCGGAATCATACCCGTCCAGACCTGACGGCCGTCCATCGTTTCACGAGAAAGTTGGGTAGGTTCCCATTCATTGAAATCACCGGCAACCCCAATGGATTCCGCAGTTTCATCAAAATAGACAAAACGAATCCATATTTGTGACTCGGCTTCGTTATCGGAAACAGTCTGAATAGCTGACTGCGTAGCACCCGTAAAAATTTCATCTCCGGATACCTGTTGCTGATCAAGCAAAAGATAACCGAAGCCAAAAGAGATCAGAATCACCGCAGCTGCAGCCACTAGAGGATGAAACGTAATCGTTCGTTTTTTGAATAAAGACAATGGTAAAATGCGGCTGTCTGAAGATTTGGATTCTTCATCAGATATGGGTGCATCCATTTTAGAGTCAATCCTGCTCATCACAGAAGTGCTGAAATTTTCCGGAACCGTAAATGTGCCCGGGTCCTGCAATTCTGAAAAACCCATGCTGAGAGATCTCTCAAAACGCAGCATTTCCCGCATTTCTTCGCTATCGGCAATCATATGCAGAGCATCGGATTCTTCGGCTGCACTCAATTCTCCATCCAGGTAGCGCCGCATTAATTCTTCCTGTCCGTCAAATTCATTCATTTTTCCACTCATCATTGAACCTCTTTTTTTAATCTGTATTTCAACTCTTTTCTCGCACGGTGCACCCGAACTTTAAGGGCGCTTACCGAAACACCTGTCTGCTGCGACATCACTTCGTAGCTCATTCCATCCCGGTATTTAAACAGGAACGGTTCAGAGTATTCTGCCGAAAGTCCATCGAGTGCTTTTTTCAGCAGTTCTTTCCATTCTTTCATCTCCAGATGCATAAAAGGAGTTTTCTCTTCCGTAAAAATTGTATCAAGATAGCCGGGTTCAAACTCACTAAACCGTTTCTTTTGCCTTCGAATATTTTTGGCATAGTCGCGGCAATGATTCATGGCAATTGAATAAAGCCACGAAGAAAACGCAGAGTTTTTGTTGAAATTCTCAAGCTTCTCATAAGCCTTTACAAAAATCTGCTGAGCCAGCTCCTCCACCTCGTCTTCATCTTTCTCAAAACGGCGAACCACATGAAATACGACCGGGGCATATCGATCTACAAGCACTTTATAGCGATCCCTGGATCCTCTCAGGATCTGATCGATTAATTCAAACTCCGATTTTTTCTGTTCATCCGAATTCATGTGCTCGCAGCTGCTGCCCGGGACGGGATGTTCTTTGTGTGACGAACCAACCCCCGAAAGGTTACTAATATAATTCTAAATCTCACATCGCAACGGCAACGGTCAGAAGAAGCGCTTTCATATGTTTTTCTGAATGATGTCGCAAAATTTAGCATTTTATAGGCCTTACAGCACAGTTGACGTCTCACTTTATCACATATCCATGAAAAACACTATGGCGGCTAAAGATCTTCAGGAACTGGAGGAAAGGCTGAAAAAATTCAGAGAGGTCATTCTGGCCAATCTTGTTATGCTGGGTGAAATTCCGGCACCCACGTTTGATGAATCTGAACGGATTGAATTCCTGCTGAATCGTTTTAATGAAGCTGAACTTACCGAATCATCCATCGATGACGGAGGGAACGGCATTGGTTACCTGGAAGGAAAGAACGGTGACAAGGGCATTTTGATCAATGCGCATGCTGATACGGTTTTTTCAGCAAAAACCGATCACACCATGCAGGTACTGGGTGACCGCATTGCGGGTCCGGGAGTAGCGGATAACAGTCTCGGCATGGCAGTACTGGCAACACTCCCCTACATCCTCACCGAGCTGGACATTGAACTTGAACATGACCTGATCCTTCTGGGAGGTACCAAGAGCCTGGGCCGCGGTGATCTTCAGGGCATCCGTTTTTTCCTGAATAACAATAATTTTACGATTTCGCATGCTCTCTGCATTGAGGGCGTTGAGCTGGGACGGCTCAGCTACACATCCATCGGCATGCTTCGGGGTGAAATTACTTGCAAGGTTCCTGAAACGTACGACTGGTCCCGATTCGGGGATGCCAGTGCGATTCTCACCCTCAACGAAGTCATTAACAAGATCAACGACATTCGCCTGCCCAAACGCCCCAGAACCAGTATCGTCATGGGATCGATCAAAGGCGGTACCTCTTTCAATACCATTGCAAAAGATGCAACACTTCGTTTTGAAGTCCGATCCGAATCGCAGGACGTTGTACTGGAAACCGGGCAAACGATCGAAGATATTGTAATGGAAGTGTCCTCCAAAACGGGCGACGAGGTGGAACTTGATATCTTTGCCCGCCGAAAGCCAGGGGGGATTCCCTATGCACATCCCCTGAATAAATGTGCACGGGATGTGATGAAATCCCTGGAAATTGAGCCCAGACTTGCTCCCAGTACGTCCGAACTTGCCGCACTGATCGACAAAAAGATACCGGCTCTTACCCTGGGAATTACCCGGGGCGACAATATGCAGAAAGTAAACGAGACCATCTGGATTGAGCCCATGTTCAAGGGCATAGCCCAGCTAATCGGAATTTTAATGGCAATTGACGGAGGACGGTGTGAATAACCTTCAGGAATGGATTGACAAAAATACCTACCATCATTCCCAGTTCTGGGATCTTAAAAAACTTGTGGAGACCAAAGAGAAACTGGGTCTCACCATCTCTCTTTGCCTGCCTACGCTGAATGAGGAGAAAACCATCGGCAAGGAGATCATCGTTTTTAAATCGGAACTGATGAATCGCTATCCACTGATTGATGAAATCGCTGTGATCGATTCCGGTTCGGTTGATGATACCCTGAATGTGGCTAAAAGCTACGGGGCCGACACCTATCTGGCAGAGAAAATTCTCCCGGACCTTGAACCCAAAAAGGGCAAGGGGGAAAATCTTTGGAAAGCCATCTACCAGCTGAAGGGTGATATTATCGTGTATGTTGATGCCGATATCAGCAATATCCACCCGCGTTTTGTATACGGACTGGTTGCTCCACTGATCTATCGGAAAGAGGTGAAGTACGTAAAAGCCTTCTATGACCGCCCGCTGGCTATTTCCGGGGGTGTCCGGACTTCAGGCGGAGGACGGGTAACGGAGATTCTTGTCCGGCCTCTATTTTCACTTTTCTTCCCGGAACTCACCACCATCATTCAGCCGTTGTCGGGTGAATATGCAGTACGCCGGGAAGTACTTGAACAGATTGCTTTCCCGATCGGATATGGCGTGGAAACCTCTCACCTGATTGACGTTCATCACAAATTCGGGCTTGAGGCCTTTGCACAGACCGATCTGGACAAGCGTGTGCATGAAAATAAACCTACCGTCGCTCTTGGCAAGATGTCCTTTGGTATTCTTCAAACATTTATAAAGCGTGCCAAGGCGCTTGGGATTCTTGAAAAAGCGGAGCATGAAACCATTATGCGTCAATTTCAGGTAACCAAAGATCAATATGAACAGAATCTGATTGAAATCCTGGAAGAAGAACGACCGCCAATGATTGAAATTGAGGAATACCGGAAAAAATTCGGCAAATGAGAGTATCTGAATCAACCAAGAAAGAGCTGAAGATTCGATTCCTGGAACTCTCCGGTCCCATGGAGCCTGTTCCCACAGAAACCCGGGCAAAGCTGCAGAAGCTGAAAGATATCCGGTTCGTGATTTATGATTTTTATGGCACCCTTTTCTTATCGGGCGTGGGTGATATCGGTATTGATGACGGTACATCGGATGCCGGACTTATGAATGATGCGCTTCGCGGTGCGCGTATTTCAGTAAGTACCCCAAAGGCCGGAAGCCGGTCACTTGAGCTCTATAGCAGCGTGGTTGAAGCAGAGATCCGGAACCTGAAAAAAGAGGGTATTCAAACACCTGAACCCGACATCCGGAAGATCTGGAAAAAAGTTTTAAATGCGCTCAGTGATGAAAAACTGATTCAAACCCCGGAAGACGAGGAAGCTGCCTTACGAATATCCGTGGAATTTGAAGCACGCATGAATCCCGTGTGGCCTGTGAAGGGTGTAGAAACAACTCTTCAAAATCTTAAGCAGCAGGGTTATCACCAGGGAATCATTTCAAACTCTCAGTTTTATACCCCGCTGGTGCTTGAAGCACTCACCGGTAAAACAGTGACGGAATTGGGTTTTGATGAAAGGCTTTTGCACTGGTCTTATAAAGAGAGGATGAAAAAACCGGACATCGATTTTTACAAAAGATTTCTGGATGCCCTTATCCACGCTTTCCCGGATGCCCTTCCTGACCAGGTTCTTTATATCGGGAATGACATGCTCAAGGATGTTTGGCCTGCCAGCCAGCTTGGGATGAAAACCGCTCTTTTTGCAGGTGACATGCGATCCCTTAAATGGCGGCTCAATGATGAACGATGCAAAAATCTGGAGCCTGATCTGGTCATTACTACTTTTCAGCAGCTGGAAGAAGTTTTATAATCAGCCTCAGGGCGCAGCATTTTAACTTTTCAAAATACGCCGGTTT
>JAWVZW010000069.1:0-8405 GCA_033721975.1 Balneolaceae bacterium | reverse complement strand
GTAAACAAACGTAAACCTGAGGAAATTACCCTCGGGGAAGCCGAGAATTGGTTTATCCGTTTGAGTGAGGTGTCATCGAGAGATGATAAGGCTCGTATTCTGCATGAGATGTGGGAAAGGATGACACCCGATGAAATTGTCTACTCCATCCGAATGATGGGGCAGGGGTCACTCAGAATCGGTTTCGAAACCAGAAGCCTGGTATCAGCGATTGCTGAAGCCTATAATGCTGACCGCGAAGAGATACGTTTTGTGCATATGATAACGGGCAGCATTGGGAGAACGGCAGAACTCGCCAGGGAAGAGAAACTGGATGAAGCCGGGTTCAAAATGTTCCATCCTCTGTCATTTATGCTGGCTTCACCGATCGAAAGCCGGGCTGTAGAGGATATATCAGGTTATATCGCAGAGGAGAAATTCGATGGAATGCGGGCTCAGATTCATGCTGACAGTGATAGGGTTGAAATATTTTCCAGAGATCTGAACCGGATTACAGCTTCTTTTCCCGAAATTTTGGACCATTTCAAATCTTCTGAATTCAGCAGAACAGTACTGGATGGTGAGATCTGCGTATTCAAAAATGACCGGATCATGCCGTTTCAAATGCTTCAGAAGAGAATGGGTATCAAGAAGCCGGGGAAAAAAGTACTGAATGAGTTTCCGGTTCTCTTTATTGCATTTGACGTGCTTGCCTATGGAGGAGATACAGTCTTTGAACGACCACTGAATGAGAGAAGAGCGCTGCTGAGTGAGATCTCTGAAAAACATGGAATCCCGGTAACCAACCAGTTTGAGCTGACTGACGATGATGATGTTGAGCAACTATTCAGAAGGGCGCTGAATCATGGCAACGAAGGCCTCATGCTTAAAAGAAAGAACAGCAGGTATGAATATGGGCAGCGCGGCAAATCCTGGCTTAAGGTAAAAGAGCCCGGAGGATCTTTTGACACCGTGATCATGTATGCTCATGCGGGAAGCGGAAAACGGGGAGGCCAGTATTCTGATTTCACGCTCGGAATCTCGGTAAAGGATGATGAAAGATATGAAGAAGAGTTTATCCCGATCGGAAAAGCTTATGGCGGATATACAAATGAGGAACTCAGGCAGCTTAACCGGGAAATCAAAAAGCTGGCCGTAGAGAGATATGGTCCTACCCTGGGACTGAAACCGGGAATTGTAGTCGAAATCGAATTTGATGATATACAGGTAAATAAACGAACCAAAGCAGGTTATACACTGCGTCTGCCCAGATTCCGGGCCATACGCTGGGACCTCGGGCCATCCGACACCGATACTCTGAAAGACGTTGAAATGGCTTTTGAACAAAAACTGGGCCGTGACAGATTGCCGCAATCGGTCAATCCATCTTTCAGAATATCAGATTGATAAAAAAATTTTGATACGTTTTCACTTCTCAGCACTCCTTACACTGAAAAGGTTGTGCGTACATGCGAAGCAAGACCTTAGAAGTACTGTTTTATTAGTACTCTGGGATCGCTGTTTATAAGTAAGGGAGAGAGAGTAAGCAGATTGCCGGATGACGCACAAAAGTAATTACATCATCTACGGCTTTATGTTCAGGCTATTAATAACATATTGGATCATTTTACTACCCTTCTCTGCTCAGGCTCAGCAGAAGAAGGCGGACAGCCTACGGGTTCATATCAACCCTTCTATAATGCAGCCCTCCACCGTGACTTCAATAGCAGAGCTGTCTGATATTCTAATTGCTGAAGCGAAATATGAGGAGGCAAAACAGTGGCTGATACTGGGATATGAAGTTTCTGAAGAAATCGGCTATGACCAGGGAAAATTTTCAATCTTAACATTACTGGCAGATCAGTATTTACAGCAAAATCAAACGGATTCGGCTTTAGTCATGATTGAACAAGCCAATCTCCTGGAGAAATCAGTAGAACAGCAGGAAAAACTTCTTGAATTGACAGGCGATGCCAATACACAGTCAGGAAAGTATGTGCTTGCCGTTGAGCAATACAAGAATGCGGCTGCCTTGGCTGA
Organism: Balneolaceae bacterium; assembly: GCA_033721975.1. Taxonomy (GTDB): domain Bacteria; phylum Bacteroidota; class Rhodothermia; order Balneolales; family Balneolaceae; genus Rhodohalobacter. The sequence continues at coordinate 6,386 of JAWVZW010000069.1, read as the reverse complement.
TTCGATCGGCAATGCAAGACGTGAAGCTGAGCTTACATATAAAACTGCAAGGGCATGGTCAGCTTTGGGTGATCATACAGAAGCTTTGAGAGCTTATTACTATGGTCTCGAATATGCAGAAAAGGCAGGAGATTCTGAATTCATTGCTCAGGCCAGTAACTCTGTGGGTTCAGAATTTTTGAAAATATTGAAATACGATCAGGCTGAATTTTTTCTGTTAAAGGCGGAAGAAATAGCCCGTAAAATTGGCCTCACCAACGTACTTGAGAATACACTCCTAAACCTGGCTGTACTTTATCGCGAAGAATCTGATTTTGAGAAATCAGAGAGTTACTACGAGGAAGTATTGAAGCTGGCGGAGGCAGGGGATAATCCCGTAAATCACTCTCTTCTGTACTACCATCTTGGTATCATGGAAAAGTATCGTGGTAATCTTTCAGAAGCAGAGCATCTGCTTTTATTGGCTTTGGAGCTCAGCAGAGAGAATAATGAGATACAGAGGCAATATGAAAGTGCAACCGCATTAGGGAAATTGGAGATGGAGCGAGGCGATGTCATTCAGGCAATTCGATATTATGCCAGAGCCAACAATGCCATTGAGGGTGAAAATTTAGAATCATTGGCTTTAACATCTTACAACAATCTATACCGGGCGTATCGGGAGTCGGGTAATTTTGTTGAATCGTTGAGATGGCTTGAACAACATGACCAATTGAAAGATAGCCTGGAAACGGCGGAAAAATCTCGTTTACTGGCTGAATATGAAACACTTTTCAATCTGAAACAGACGCGGGAACAAGCTGAAGTTCTTCGTGCCAGTGAGCAGCGTGCTCAATCCATGGTGACGCTCCAGAGATGGTTAATCGGATTGGCACTTCTTGCAGGAATTATTTTAACCTTTGCATCCATCATCCTTGTCAAATCCAACAAGAGGCGGAAAAAGGTGAATGTTGAACTGGAAAAAAGCAATCGTCAGCTTCAGCAGATGAATAAGATGGTAAAAGAACAGAATGAAGAGCTGGAGCAGGTTAACAACGTAAAAAATAAATTATTTGCCATTATCGCTCACGATTTAAGAGGACCTTTAAGTTCGCTGCAAAGCATGGTGTATTTGGTTCGTGAGCATGAACTTTCTCAGGAGGAAATGGCAGAAATCACAAAATCACTGGAGAGAAATCTGCAAGAAAACGCCAGTATGATGGATAATTTGCTGGCTTGGGCTCAGGCTCAGATGAACGGCATCAAGCTGAACCTTCGAAAATTTAATTTAATTGATGGTATAAAATCAGTTACGGATCAGATTCATTTTCAGGCAAAGAAAAAAGGGATAAACATAGATTTAGATATTGACCCGACCATTGAGGTACAGGCTGATTATGATATGGTGAAACTGGTGGTCAGAAATCTAGTCGCAAATGCAATTAAATTCAGTGATAAAGGCGACACCATAAGGTTAAAGGCGTTTTATTCGAAGGAAAAAAATATGGCTGAAATCCACGTTAAGGATGAAGGGATAGGCATGGGAATTGAAGATCAGAAAAAGCTCTTCTCAAAAGATCACTTTACGAAACGGGGTACAGATAATGAAAAAGGCAGTGGCCTTGGTTTAATGCTCTGTAAGGACTTCATTGAAGGTCATGGAGGTTCGCTGAGGTTTGAAAGTAAACCGAAAAAAGGAACGACGTTCATGATTACAATTCCACTTGCTGAATCATCCGCAAATTCAGGAAATAATGTGACGGCACTTTCGAAACCAGCCGCTTCCCAGGAAAAGAAGCCGGTGCTGCAGGGCAGCTGAGCATTCAGGCTGTAAAATCCTGCCTTTTAATCCTCAGTTTCATATTCCATTTCAAGAAACGAAGAGGTGATATTTCGCTCATCCAGATAGTGCTTTACCACATCCGGGTTGGGTGTATGCGTGATGAATACCTTTTTTGGATTCATTCTCTCGCAGAAGCTAATGAGCTCAAAAAAATCAAGATGGTCTGATATGGGTATCAGTCTATCGACGGTTAGCTGAGTTCGCCTTGACTCATTGGATGCCCACCCTGAACAGTAAGCGATTCTTTTTTTGGCAACATTGGAAGCAAATCCGCTGCCCAATGCTGATGAAGGCGCAATCAGAATTTTTCCTTCACACGATTCCCGGTCATATGCAGAATAATCACCCAGATTGATTCCAAATCGTTCATAAGTACTGCAAAGTTTATGCCCTGCTCCGTGTATCATAACCGGATGATTCAGCGGGGCAAGAAGATGCATGATTTCCTGAGCTTTCCCCAGGTTGTAAGCGAGAAACACAGGTGTATAGCCGTCATCTAGCGATTGAGAGGCAAATTCGCGGATATTCGATGCAAGTTCTTCGTGTGATTTCCATTTATAAATGGGCAGGCCGAATGTAGCTTCCGTGATCAGAATATCAGTTGTCTCCGGTGCATCAAAACCTTCACTGGCCGGTGAGGGCGGGATCCGGTAATCGCCGGTGTAAAGCAATGTATAATCATCCGTCTCAAGGTAAATCATTGCCGATCCAAGTATATGCCCGGCAGGATACAGCCGTGCACGAAAATGATTCCCCTCAATCCATTCTCCAAACGCCATGGGTGTTGCAGCCCCTTTATAGCCTCGCTGCTTCATGAAATCGATTGTAGGCGGAGTGGCCAGAGCATTCGCATTACGATTTCTGGGCATATGATCTGCATGGGCATGGCTCACAAATACATATTCTGCCGCAGGATGATGCCCGTCGAGACAAACACCCAGTTCGGGAAAAAAGAGCCCGTGATATCCTGCTTTTTGAATAATCATATTCTGATTGTTTCCAAGGGGTGGCTGAGTTGATAAAAAAATAAAAACAAAGAATCAGACGGGATTGTTTCGCTCCAGGAGGATATAGGTAAGCAGAAATAGAATGATTCCGATCGAAACCATATTTGCAGCCGCAATGCGAACTTTGCGGCTGAGCTCATCGCTGTTGTTCAGGATGGCGTGTGCTGTATGTTCCCACATCAGAATGAGCTGACCACAGACATAAATGATGATCAGGCACCAGATGGAAAAGAGAAGTTCAATCCATGAAAAGGGGAAAAAGGAAAGTATTAGTCCGGGTATCGTAAAGAGCAGCAGATACTTAAGAACGGTTCTCCAGATTCGGGGCGGCGATTCGTGGCCGGCCGCATCAATCAGATAACTCTTCACAGAATCCGTTTTGATAAACAGATATACCCCATAGCTGATCAGCAGGGCGCCCAGTGAGACGTAGTAGGCTGTGAACCATTGAGCAGAAAAATTTTCCATAATCCGGATCCGGCGTTAGAAAGTGTTTGCAAGCTTTTATTCTTAAAAAAAGCTCACTCGATAAGTACGCGCTTTTCAGTGTATTTCAGCTCTTTAGGAATCGAGCTGCAAATGGAGTCCTTAAATGCACTGATGATAGTCTGTTTCAGATGTTTTCTGCCGTATACCAGCCGTACCTTCCTTGAGGGAACAGGATCCTCAAACTCCTTGATTTCAGCGTCATTGCGGGAGCTGTCAAAATCACTGACTGCGGTCCAGGGCAGCAGGGTCATACCAAAATTCTGTTCTACCAGTTTTTTGAGGGTTTCAAGGTTCCCGCTTTTAAATTCAATGGCAGATTTTCTATTCTTCATTTCCGACCGGTTATGCTCTTTGCAGAGCTTAACCGCCTGGTCTCTGAAACAATGCCCTTCATTCAGAAGCCAGATGTTGCTTTGGTCGAGATCGTCAACGCTGAGCTTCTCTTTTTCAATGAGCGGATGGCTTCTGGACAAATACCCCAGAAAAGGTTCTACATAAAGGTCTTCACTATAGATGAAGCTCTGTTCGGCAGGGGTGGCAATAATGGCGGCATCCAGCTGATCATTCCCGAGTTTATCAAGTACTTCAGTAGTTAGAAGTTCTTCGAAAACGAGGTCAATTTTCGGGTACCGTTTCAGAAAGGATCTGAGAAATAAGGGCACCAGATATGGTGCAATTGTAGGAATGATACCGACCTTGAAGGATCCCTGCAGCTCGTTCTCTTTCCAGTTGGCAATATCGGTTAGCTCCTTTGATTCTTTAAGGATGCTTTTGGCCTGCTTGATAATTTTTTCACCGATCTCCGTCGTAATTACGGGAGATTTGGACCGGTCAAAAATGGTGACCCCCAGTTCGTCTTCCAGTTTGTGAATTTGCATACTCAGTGTAGGCTGTGTAACAAAACTTTTCTCAGCGGCTGTTGCGAAATGGCGGTACTTGTCCACCGCTACAATGTATGAGAGTTGTGTAAGGGTCATGGAATCAATTACATTGTTAACTCATTGATTAAAAAAGAATATCGTAAAATAAGGAACAATTTGTAGGTGCCTGCAATATTGGTTCCTGCGGGAAAAGTACAAGATGGTAACCAAAAAGGTAAAAATATTTGGAAGAGTGCAGGGAGTTGGGTTTCGTCATTATACAAAGCAAAATGCCGCCCGACTCAATATCAGGGGTTGGGTAAAAAACATGCCGGATGGTACAGTTGAGGCTCTTCTGGCTGGAGATGAGGAGAATGTAGAGGAGATGCTGGAAAAGCTGGAATCGGGTCCGGTGCCTGCCCGGGTGGACAGAATGGAGGTTGATGAGGCAAATCCTGATACACTGCCGGATGCATTTAGTGTGAAGAGATAAAAATGAGGCTATTTGTATCTATTGATCCACCAAAAGAGATCTGCCAGCATCTTGCAGAGCGGGTCCCTGACATTCCAGGCATGCGAAAAGTTAATACCGAACAGATACACCTCACACTGCTCTTTCTCGGTGAGCAGTCGGGTGACAGCATCCATCGGATTCGCGAAGCTCTTGATGAAATCAGGTTCGAGCCGTTTGAAGTGACAGTCAATGAACTGGGTGTATTTTCCGACTCCGGCAATCCATCTGTTCTTTGGGCAGGACTGGAAGAAAGTTCTGATCTGATCAGGCTTCAAAAGGAGATTTCGGACGTGCTTTCAAAGTTTACAGATTCAGAAAACGAAGCCAGGTCATATAAACCACATATCACCCTTGCCCGGCTGAAGAATATTTCGGCAAAAGAGTGCAGAGAGATCATCTCAAATCAATTCGATTCAATTACGTTTGGAGTAACCGGGTTCAAGTTGAAAAAAAGCGTGCTCAGGAAGAGCGGTGCCGAGCACGAAACATTGGAAATATATTCCTGAATCAGGTGTGAATCGGCTGCTGCGGGCGGGTATTTTAATTCTGCATTTCGTGGAGTGCTTGCTATATTCTATAGCACAAATACATTCGAGAAAGCAATCTATGTTTCCCAGTTTATGTACCTGATTTTTGATACCGAAACAACCGGTCTGCCGCAAAATTACTCTGCACCTCTTACAGATTTTGATAATTGGCCGCGCTGCGTACAGCTGGCTTGGCAGGTACACGATGAAACGGGTAAACGGATCTCGACCGGAGACTACATTATTCAACCGGATGGTTTTTCGATCCCGTTTAACTCCGAGAAAGTTCACGGCATTTCAACCGAACGTGCCCGAAAAGAGGGTATTCCGCTTGAAGAAGCGATGGAGATCTTCAATCGTGATCTGGAAAAGAGCACGTTTGTTGTCGGGCACAATCTTGATTTCGATCTCAGCATCATGGGATCGGAGTATCTCCGGATGGGCAAGGATAATCCGCTGCCCGATAAAATTGCCATTGATACAAAAGATGAAGCAACGGAATACTGTGCGATTCCCGGAGGAAGAGGCCGGTATAAGTGGCCCACGCTTGCCGAACTTCATCAAAAACTGTTTGATGTTGGTTTTGAGGAAGCTCATAACGCGGCAGCCGATGTGGAAGCAACGGCAAGGGCATTTCTTGAACTGGTTCGCCTCAGGGTGATACAGCCGGCATTTCCGGGCGACGAACTGAACAGGGATAAATCACCCTCTGCTCTGATTGAGACTTCACACTATATGCCTAAAGTTGAAGAGCTCAGAAGCCGTGGCGTAACCGGTGAGGAGGAGGGAGTATCAACCGGAATTGATCTGCCCAGGGAAACTGTCACAAAGACGGTCGATTCACCTTTTGTACATCTTCATAATCATTCCAAGTTTTCTGTTCTACAGGCGGCATCCGGTGTAAAAGATCTGGTAGCAAAGGCAAAAGCTGACGGCATGCCCGCCGTAGCCATCACGGATCTTGGAAATATGTTCGGTGCCTTTCACTTTACTCGTGCCGCCGCGGACGCAGGAATTAAGCCCATTGTAGGATTGGAAGCATATTTTGTGGAAGATCGTCACCAGAAGAGTTTTACGCGGGATAACAAGGACAAGAGGTACCAGCAGATTTTCTATGCCAAAAACATGGAGGGATACCGGAACCTCTCAGAAATGTGTTCATTGGCG
>JAWVZW010000068.1:0-8415 GCA_033721975.1 Balneolaceae bacterium | reverse complement strand
GGCTTATCTGACAGCAGTTCAATAACATATTCTGTCATTGGATTATGGCCAACGGTCATCACTATGTTTGATTCGGCTGAAGCACTTCTTATAGCATCTATATAAGCATCAGGCCCCTCAAAGTAGAGCTTTTCATCCCAGGCGATTCTGCCTTCATCGATTCCCATCTCCCTGGATGCCAGCAATACCGTCGACCGGGCCCGGACCGCAGGTGAACAATAAATTTCATCCGGAATAAGACCCAGTTCTTTTAAATAGCCACCCATCACCGGTGCATCCCGAAGGCCTCTTTTGTTCAACGGCCTGTCATAATCCCTTAGCCGTCGGTCTTCCCAGGACGACTTGGCGTGCCTCATCAGTAATATCTTTCGATTAACCGGCATTTTCTACCAATGTTTTCTGAATCGTAATGAATAAATCTTTGGTTCGCATCAATTTTTCAAAATTTTACCCGGTAAATAAGCCCCGAGCGCAGCTCCCCTCGTAATCATAAAAAGCACCATTGCAACCCATAGCCCATGAACTCCAAAAATCGGGGTTCCGATGTAATATGAAGGCAGAAAAATGGCAAACGTTGCTATCAGCATGGTGTTTCTCATAGGGGCTGTTTCGGTTGCGCCGATAAAAACTCCGTCCAATATATAGCAAAAGCTGGAAATCAGCGGGGCCAGAATTGTCCATATCATAACAGACATGGCAAGATTTATGATTTCCCCTTTATCCGTAAAAATTGAGAGAATTGATTCGTCGAATATCAGGTAGGCTAATGAGCCTGTCAGCCCCAGAATAAGTCCCCATCCAAGATTATAGGACACAGCCTGTTTCAATTTTTGGCTGTCGCGACTTCCCTTAAAGCGGCCTATCAGGCTCTCTGCAGCATAGGCAAATCCATCAATTCCGTATGATGCCACCATCCAAAGCTGCAATAGGATCGTGTTTGCAGCCAGCACAAGATCTCCCTGCGCTGCGCTTTGGGCTGTAAAGAATGAAAAGGTAAAGATCAGGCACAAAGTTCTGATAAAGATATCCCGGTTGATGGAGAAGTATCTCTTCAGCTCGTCCCTGTCGATCAGATTAGACGGTATAAAGTAGCTGCGATATCTGTCATATTTCCTGAAAAACAGCCAGACTCCCAATCCCAATGCGAGCCAGGTAGATATCAATGTCCCCCAGGCTACCCCATCCACATGCATATCCATCACCTGAATAAAAAAGATATTGAGCACTATGTTCAGGAGGTTGTGTACGATGGTGATTATCATAGGGTATTTTGCATTCTGCATACCCAGAAACCACCCTTGCAGCCCGTAAAGTGCAAGCATGGCCGGGGCCGTGTAAATGCGGATGTCATAGTACTCCTTGGTGAAAAGGGCCACTTCCTCACTGCTTTCTATGATCCATAGACTAAACAGAATGATGGGTGTCTGAAGCAGAATGATGACAATGCCAAACGCCCATGCGATCAACTGCACCCTGGCAAGCGTCATCATCAGCTGCTGACGGTTCCTGGCGCCATATTCCTGGGCAGTCATGCCGGTGGTGCCCATTCTCAAAAAACCGAATCCCCAAAAGAGAAAGTTAAAAATCATCCCTCCCACAGCCAGGGCTCCCAGGTAATAAACTTCATCCAGATGTCCCACAAGGGCCGTATCCACCACTCCAAGCAGAGGCACCGAGAGGTTGCTGATGATATTGGGAATTGCGAGTTTGAGGATCGTCCGGTTCAAGCGGTACTTCCTATGGCTGTGTTTTCAGATTCAGGAGAACCCTCAAAAGTATCGGATAATTTCAACGATTAAAACCACTCATGGAACTGAGTTACTGGCAAAGCAGATGGAATAAAGGCAACATCGGATTTCATATGCCGGGCGGATATCCCGGACTGAAAAAACACTGGAACTCTCTTTCCATACCGGAATCTTCGCGGGTGCTGGTACCCCTCTGCGGAAAAAGTGAAGACCTTGATTTCCTCATCCAAAACACATCGCAGGTTACCGGAGTTGAAATTTCAGAAAAAGCTATCCTTGAATATTTTGAGGAACGGGGCATCACCCCCGAGAAAAGCAGTTCTCACGGTTTTAAGATATTCACCCACGGCAAATTACAGCTTTGGTGCGGGGATTTTTTCCGGTTTCCTGAAAAATCGGAATACTCCTTCTCACTCATATATGATAAGGCTGCCCTGATTGCTCTCCCTGAACAAACACGGATCCGGTATGCAGATAAGCTCCTGAATCTGGCACACCTGGATTCCGGCTCAGACATACTTCTGCATCATTTTGAATACAATCAATCAGAGATGAACGGCCCGCCGTTTTCAGTAAGCCTGAGCGAGATCAAGTCACTTTATGGATCGAAATACAGCATCACCATACTCGAGGTAAATGAACTGATACCATCAGGCTTTAAAAAATTCAAAAGAAGAGGATTAAAAAATGTTCTGAAAGAGAGATTTCTATTCCTACGCGCTAAATGTTAATATTCATTATTCGCAGGATTAGAAAGTTGCATATCAAAGCGACTGCGATTATTTTCTGTTTCGCAAAATAGTTTATCACTGTATCGCAAACCAAGACATACTCTCACATGGATTTAACAACCCGTAACAATATTTTGACGATCGTACTGGGTATTCTCATTGTTGCCCTTTCCTACTTCCTGTATCGTTCCATAGTAGACCCTTATCAGGAGGTTTTGGAAGAAGAAGAGATGGTTGAGCGTGAGAGACACAGAATGTTAATGGTTCGTGATGCACTGGTTCAATACAGAAATCGTCGCGGCGGTTTCCCTCCAACCGACGGCGGACTCGACAGCCTCGTGCAGTTTGTGAAAAATGATGAATATATTTCGCAGCGGGCTGACTCTCTTTTTGCATTCCGTCCCCCATCCACTTACAACCCGGATTCACTGGTCTATTCACCGCGACCGCCTCACAACCGTTTTGAGTATACTCTAAACGATACAATACGACCCGAGCTGTACCTGCTTGAAAATCCGGGCTCAGATGATGTGGTCGGCGATTTGCAGCGAACAACCCTTTTGAACGCTCCAAACTGGAATTGATAGCCAATGGGTCAGGATGAGTCTTGTTTGGGGATCTGCTATGCCGACAATTATCTTTTCTACTCGGTCAATAGTCCCGGACAAAAAGGCCATCTGAAACACATCGGCAGTTTTGAATTCAATTTCAATGTAAAGCACGCCATTATCAGCGGGGATGAGTATGGCTTCCCCGCCCTTAAGACTGCACTCTCCAATCTCAGGGAATTTCACGACTGTGAATCGGTAAAAATTCTTTCTCCCGCAGCGGAAGAGTGCTGGACTATAGTACCCCGATCCGTTTATGAGGATGCTTCAGAAAGGGAATCACACATCTCATTATTGATGCATGGCATTGAAAGGAGTGAAATCGAGGCTACCTGGCACCCCTTGAGCAATGTCGATTACAGGCTGCTTCTGCTTAGAAGAAATGCATCCATGAAAGGCTTTAATCAGCTGCTGGGATCTTTTTCCAACGCGGAATATGTATCAGAGTTTGAAGTGGGAGCCGACTGGCAAACACATAGCAGCACGAGCGGTTCTTTTCTGATGATTCACTGTCTGAAATCCTATATATCCGTCTCCTCTTTCCTGCTCGGCAAATTAAGGGCTTGTACCTATATCCGTTACGATAACCCATCCGATCTCCCCTATCTCTGGACGCTCTACTCCGGCAAGCTGACCTGGATGAACGGCATTCATGAAAAGATCTACGTATTTGGCCATCACAGCAGAACCATTTCCGAAATCCTAACCCCTTATTGGGATGATTCAGGTACGGTTCACATCATGAATACCCTGAATGAAATGGATGTGCAGGCTAAAGAAAAAACATATGGATTCCCGCTGGAAAGTGCATTTCCTGCCATTATGATGAGTCTGAATCTGGATGCACAAGTTGAACAGCCGGCATGAGGATTATTACCGGTAAACTGAAAGGCCGCAATATACCGGTACCAAAATCCGGGCTTCTTCGTCCCACATCTGACCGTGCGAAGGAGGGAATATTTTCCGTAATAGCTGCCAGAACCTACTTTGACAATACCAAGGTTCTGGACCTCTTCGCAGGCAGCGGTAATCTAGGCTTTGAGGCTATTTCAAGGGGAGCTGAAAGCTGTCTTTTTGTTGATCGTGAACCGCAGCATACACGGCACATCGAAAAGCTGGCCAGGCAGTTTGACATCGAAAACCAAACCCGAACCCTTACCCAGGATATTGAAATATTCCTTCAGGTCAGTACTCATGAATCCTTCGATTTTATCTTTGCTGATCCTCCCTATGATTTTCCGCGGATGTAGGAAATGATTGAAATCATACTGACAGATCACTGGCTTACCGAAGACGGGTGGTTTGTTCTGGAACACGACAAGCGGCACGATTTTTCTGAACACGCACATTGTGTCTATTGCAAATCCTACGGCAGAACCATTGCTTCGATATTCAAAACAGATGATTCTGCAGAGCATTGATGGCTTACCTTATTTTTTAAAGTAGCCTCAAATCTGTACATTTTCTGAATATCAACCCTTCATTAAGTAATGACTATGACTCGAACTGCCCTCTACCCGGGGTCATTTGACCCGCTTACCAATGGACATCTGGATATACTTGAGCGGGCTGTTCGCATGTTTGACAAGGTCATCGTCACCGTTGCGGTGAACAATAGGAAAAATGCTGTTTTCTCCGGGGATGAGCGTGTTGAACTGATCAAAGAGTCGATCAGTAAATACGATTGGTCTGATAACGTGGAAGTTGAACAATTTACCGGACTGCTGATAGATTTTGCCCGCAAAAAGGATGTTCATGTTCTGCTTCGCGGTGTAAGGCAGATTTCTGATTTTGAGTATGAATTCAGAATGGCGCTAACCAACAGGCGCCTGGCACCGGAGGTGGACACCATCTTTATGATGCCTGATGAACAGCTAACCTTTATATCGGCAACGATCGTGAAGGAGGTGGCAGCCTGGGGAGGTGACCTTAGCAGTTTCGTGCCCGATAATGTTGCCAGGGCACTCCGCAAAAAGTTCAAGAATCATTCCTGACAGTGCCTCTATTCTACCCCTCTGCCCACATTCGGATGCCGATAATTAATTGACAGACAAAAGACTGTTGCCCCGAGGGTTCTTTAATGTGTATAATAAAAGTCTTTCCCGGGCGTGAACCTGAACGGATAGCAGAACGATTACACCGCCAATTCGGGTTAGGTGTCCAGTAGGAAAAGATTAAAGAAATGAATACATGACATGATTGACGAAGGGAAAAAGATAGACACGGATTTTACGCTTAAAGTCGTAGAAAACGGAGAGGAAAAAGAGGTAAAATTCAAGGAACTCCTTGATCGCCCGACCATCGTCTCCGTCTACATGCGCAATAACACGAGCGGATGTGACAGGCAGAATAAGAGTCTTGCTGAAAATGCCGATTGGTTTGATAAAAAAGGTTACAACCTGGTTGCCATCAGTAAGGATACCTGCGGTTCACATAAAAAATATGCCGATAAAATGGGTATCTCATATACACTGGCCTCAGATCCGGATTTTGCTTTCGCAAAGGCTACGGATTCCATCGTTGAAAAGAAGATGTATGGCAAAACCTTTGATGCCCCATCCAGGTCCGCATTCGTCATCGATACGGATGGCACGGTTAAAGCCGTGATCGAGAAGGTTGACACAAAAGCACATGCAGAAGAGCTGAAAGAACTGATAGAATCGCTCTCATGATCCTGAGAAAAGCTCTCAGTACGCACTGATACAGAATTTTTTACACATTTATGAAATCATTAGTAATCGTAGAGTCGCCGACCAAAACCAAAACCATCAAGAAGTATCTGCCTAAGGGATACGTTGTGGACTCCTCCATGGGGCACATACGTGACCTCCCATCCTCTGCCAAGGAGATACCTGCCAAATACAAAAAAGAATCCTGGTCGAACCTTGGTATTAATGTCGATGACCGGTATGATCCTCTCTATGTAGTTCCCGCAAGCAAGAAGAAAATCGTCAAGAAACTGAAAGATCAGCTGAAAGATGCCGATGAGCTGATACTGGCAACGGATGAGGACCGTGAGGGAGAAGCCATATCCTGGCACCTTACGGAACTGCTGAAACCCAAGGTTCCCGTCAAGCGGATGGTATTCCGTGAGATCACGGAAGAAGCCGTTAAGAATGCGCTTGATAATTTTCGTGACATCGACATGAACCTGGTACATGCACAGGAAACCCGGCGCATTCTGGATCGCCTGGCCGGTTATACTATTTCTCCTTTGCTATGGAAAAAAATTGCTCCCGGTTTATCAGCCGGACGTGTACAGTCGGTTGCCGTAGAGTTTCTTGTGGAGCGGGAAAGAGAACGAATGAAATTCAGGAGCGGTACTTATTTTGACCTGAAGGCCTCTCTCTCCAAAGAAAATAATAAGAAGCAGTCATTTACCGCTGACCTTTCTCATCTGGACGGCAAGCGGCTTGCCAGCGGAAAGGATTTTGATGAAAACACCGGCAAACTGAAAAAGCCCGACAGCGTAGTCCTCCTCGACAAAGAGGCATCCGATAAGCTTCGCGATCTGCTTAAAAAGGCCGATTGGGCAGTTTCATCGATCGATGTGAAAAATCAGAAGAGAAATCCTTCTGCGCCTTTTATTACCTCGACTTTACAGCAGGAAGCCAACCGGAAATTTGGTTTTTCCGCACGTGATACCATGAGCATAGCCCAAAAGCTCTATGAAAATGGACATATCACCTATATGAGAACCGACTCTGCAAGATTGTCGGGTCAGGCAATCAATGCAGCCCGGAATGCTGTTGAAGAACAATATGGCAAAGAGTATCTCTTTGAAAGGGTGCGCAATTTTGGAAAAGCAAAAGGTGCACAGGAAGCGCACGAAGCTATCCGCCCGGCAGGTTCCAGCTTTAAAATGCCGGAACAAACGGGACTGAGCGGAAGGGAATTCAAATTGTATGACCTCATATGGAAAAGAACCATCGCTACACAGATGGCCGAAGCAGTTCTTGAGTTCACCAATGTTACCATCACCGCTGAAAAAGACGGAACAGAAGCTGAATTCAAAACAACAGGAAAGAAGATCCTTTTCCCGGGCTTCTTCCGTGCCTATGTAGAAGGAAGTGATGATCCCGATGCAGCACTTGAGAATCAGGAAATATTTCTACCCGAGTTGAGCGAAGGAGAAGGCGTGGATCTGCATGACCTTGAATCGATTTCTCACGAAACCAAGCCGCCGGCACGCTATACCGAGGCAACACTAGTGAAGGAACTTGAAAAGCGCGGCGTTGGACGTCCCAGTACCTATGCTACAATTATCAGTACGATTCAGGACCGGGGCTATGCACGGAGTGATGGCAAAACCCTGATACCATCCTATACGGCCTTTGCCGTCACCGAACTTCTCGAAAAGCACATCCCGCACGTGGTTGACAGCGAGTTCACCTCACAGCTTGAAGATAAACTGGATGAAATTGCACGAGGCAAATACGATCCGGTTAAATATCTGGATGAGTATTACAAAGGGGATGATGGCTTAAAAAACCAGGTGGATGAACAGGAAGACAAAATTGATCCCCAAAAAGCCAAGCTACTGGATCTTCCGATTGAGGATCTGAATGGAATGCAGGTTCATGTCGGCCGGTTCGGACCGTATGTGAAGGCTGAATCAAATGGTGAGGAGATCACTACCTCGCTGCCTGCTGATCTTGATCCGGGCGAACTGAATGCTGAGAAGATCAAGGAGCTGATCAAAGATGAGAAGCAAGGTCCCATTTCACTCGGCAAACATCCGGACACAGGGGAAGATATATATGTTTTGACCGGGCGATTTGGTCCATACGTTCAGCTGGGTGAGGTTACGGACGACAATAAGAAACCAAAGCGAGTTTCCCTTCTCAAAGGGATGAAGCCTTCGGATGTTGACTTCGAGACCGCTGTCGATCTTTTGAGCCTACCCCGTACGCTTGGAAATCATCCCGATACCGGTAAAGTGGTAAAAGCGGGAATCGGTCGCTATGGCCCATTTGTGCTTCATGACGGCACCTTCAAATCCCTGACAAAAACTGACAACGTCCTTTCGGTAGAGCTCGACAGAGCCGTTGAGTTGCTAAAACAGAAAGGCAAAGGGCGGGGAAGTTCAGCCATCGCAGACCTGGGCAAGCATCCGGAAACCGATCAGCCGATTAAGGTGATGGATGGCCGCTATGGTCCCTATATCAAATACGGGCGAAAAAATATATCCCTGCCAAAAGGAACAGATCCGGAAAGCTTTACAATGGGTGATGCGGTTCGACTGATTGATGAAAAAGGCAAGAAATAGTATCGGAAGCGTTGTTTATAAACGATCAGGATCTTAAAAAAATCCATCCTGTTACTTTT
>JAWVZW010000067.1:0-8425 GCA_033721975.1 Balneolaceae bacterium | reverse complement strand
GTCGGCGAACCAGGCTTTGGGCAGAACATTCAGGTTCTCCATCACAAGTCCATCAGTTCCCCTGTAAACCGTCTCAAATCCGGGCAGTCCTGCTTCCTGCCGTACCGATAAATATTTGATATTCAGCATGCTCAACACGCCGGTATTGATACCTGTCGATCCCGAGAAGAAAGCCTCATCAATCAGGTCCTGATAGTATCCAAGCTTGGCACCTGAATAACCGCCTGCCGAGGGATAAAAATAGGCGGGAATGGCATTGTTAAACGGATTATCGAGAAGAGGCAGCACTCTGTAGTTCCAGCCTTCGGAAGTACTCGTCTCCTCAGCCAAAAAACGGTCCAGATCCCTCTCTGTTCTTTGAATGTACCCTTCCCTGCTCAGATCGCCGGCTACCAAAGCATTCTCATTCATATACTGGCGGTCAATTTGCATCAAATCAAATGCCATCAGAACGCAGAAGATGATACCTCCGAGCGAAACGGATAGTTTGCCCAAAGCGATCGCAAACAAAATTCCTGCACCGGCAGCTATGAAAAATGCAAAACGGAGGGTGTCTCTTCCGGCCAGCTCCTTCCTGTCAGGAATCAGTTCATTCTCAATGTACCGGTCTACGGTTTGAGATACCCTTGGATCATCAGGAGAAACCTGATTCTGCATGGCAATCTGATTTGCAATGGCTTGCCGCTCCCCCGGTTTTTCATAGGAAAGTGCAAAGAAGCTGATCAGAATCATGATTACCGACAAACCGGCCGCTACGAAGAGTGGCTTTTTCCAGTTAGGAGAGATTCCATTCTTAAGCTGATCCATCATCCATTCGAATCCAAATACTGCGGGCACGGAGAAGCAGAATACGGTCACCATCAGCCACATTTCAGGAACACGAAACTTGTCGAAAAGCGGAAAGGCGGCAAACATCAGGTTATTCAATGCGCCAAAATTTTCACCCAGCGAAAAAAGAAGCGTTGCGATACCCGGACCCAGAAAAACCCAGAGCAGTTTATGCTTCGATTTCCAGACACCGATCACAAAAAAGAAGAAAGCAAGCGCACCGAAATAGTGAGGACCGCTGGTAAATGTTTTGGGACCCCAATAAAGCTCGGATCCTCCAAAGGCACCCGGAATCACCAGTGTGAGCAGTTCTGCCCAGCCCTGTGACCAGGCAAACGCATAGTCCCTGGCAAGGCCGTCAGCACCCGACAGCTCGGACCCTCCGCGCATGCTGAATGCGGAGTACTCCAAAGTGCTCCAATAGAGCTGGATGCTAACCATCACGGCAATAAGTGCAGCACTTATCAGCCATGCAGTTTGAAAAGAAAACGTTTTAATTCGTCCCTCCCGGATCGCCTGCACCAGATCGGTCAGAAACAGAGCTCCCAGCGGAAACAGGAAAAAATAGGTGACCTGAGGATGATAGGCTCTCAAATGAAGCGTCAGCGCCCACCCGAACAAAAATGCAGCCAGCCATGGATTGATGTTTTTTGACCGGGTCAGAAGTAAATATCCATTGTAAAGCCAGGGTATGTAGATATAGGCGAGAAACTTTGCATTATGCCCGGCTCCGATAATGATCGGAATATATGTGGTAAATCCGATGATCACAGAACCAAAGACTGCCGCTAGCGGACGAGCTCCCAGCAAAATAAACATCAGATAGGTCCCGCCCAGTAAAATCCACATCTCTGCTGCCGGATAGATCACATCCAGTACATTCAGCAGTGTGTTGTCAAGGTTACTGATTTGCGGCGGATGGGAAATGGTGGTAGCCGGCATCCCGGAAAACATATTCAAAGCCCAGAGCGCCGGTTCTCCGAACTCTTCCTGGTATTCAATGAGTGATTCCGCTCCTGCACGCCACTGTATGGCATCATGCCCCATATATTGCTGTCCGCCCAAAACCGTAGAATAAAACAGAATTATCGGGAGCAGAAAAAGAAAGGAAAGTGAAATTACATGCTGTTTTGACGCTGACAGCCTGATCCAGAAATCCTCCGGTACAGCGGTTGTTTTTTTCTTACTCTTTTTGGAAGCCATTCTTTGTAATGAGGTTTGGCAGAGTCAATTTGAGAGAGGGGCTGAAATCAACCTATTCAATCACTTTGGGTACACGGAAATAGTCGGAGTCGGCATCCGGAGCATTTTTCAGAGCCTCTTCATGACTAAGAGGTTCTTTGGCTACATCTTTTCTGAAAGTTGTTGCTGTGATCTCCGTAACATGATCAAGTGGTTCCACATCCGTGGTATCCAGCTCGTTCAGGGTCTCCATGTACCCCAGTATTTTATTCATGTCTTTCTGCAGCGCTTCTGCTTCCTCATTGCTCAGCTGAAGGCGTGCAAGATTGGCAACATAGTAAACATCTTTTTTTGTGACCGACATATCCGGTGAAGCTTGTTTGGCTGTTCAATTCTGAGCCGTTAAATTAACAAATGTAGTGTAAACTTTTTGAGATGAATTCAGTTAACTGACATTGGTCTTCGGCACCCGGTTTTTTCATCTGAACCGTTCATGACTTTGAAATACAAAAGACAGTTGCCATGCTAATCGGTATTTGCTCCGACACTCACGACCACGTAGATCACATTAAAAGAGCAGTGGAAGTATTCCGGAAAAACGATATAGGCAAAGTGATCCATGCCGGGGATTACTGCAGTCCATTTACAATTCCTTTATTCGAAGGGTTGCCGCTGCACGGGATTTTCGGCAATAACGATGGCGATAAATATTTGCTGATGAAAAAGTTTGACGAAATAGGAGCAAAACTTTATGGTGATTTTTTAGCCTTTGAAGCGGATAAACTAAAAATAGCCGTCTATCATGGCACCCACGCAGAAATCACCGAAAGTCTGGAAATGTGCGGAAAATATGATGTTGTTATTTCCGGTCATACTCATCAGCCTCGCCTCGATACGGTGGATAAGACACTCGCAATCAATCCCGGAAGCGTTAATGGGTTTGATGAGGACGCTATGGTGGCACTCCTGGATACAGAGACGCGTCAGGTACGCTTTGTTGAACTCTGATCCCGATGTTGCCCTACACGGATGCAGGTTGATTGGCTAATCTAGCAAAAGGTTTCATCGAGAGATCATCGATCCCTCCACTTCTGGCCAGTATGCAACCCGTAATGGCAATCATGGCTGCATTATCCGTACAGTATTGAATGGAGGGTATCATCAGGGTCAGACCTTGCTTGTTTGCAAGCTTTCCGGCTTTCTCGCGCAGCATGGTGTTGGCTGATACTCCTCCGGCAAGCATCACCTGTTTTACACCGGTTTTTTTTACCGCGCGTTTCAGCTTTGCAACCAGCACATCCGTTATGGCAGCTGAAACACTGGCACAGATGTGATGTCGGTTTTCGGCAATAAACGATTCCTCCCGTTCCTGCAGGTAGTATAGTACGCTTGTTTTCAATCCGGAAAAGCTGAAATTCAGTCCTTTATTTATCATGGATCGGGGAAAATCATGAAATCCGGGATTGCCGCTACGGGCCAGCCTGTCCATTTCAGGTCCGGCCGGGTAAGGCAATCCAAGCAGTTTTCCGATCTTGTCGAAGGCTTCACCTGCCGCATCATCCAGTGTTTCGCCCAATACGGTATGATGAAGGGGTTCGGTTACATGCACCAATCGCGTGTGGCCTCCCGAAACAATCAACCCTACAAACGGATAGGACTCTTCATGCTCAATAAAATTGGCGTAAAGATGGGCATCTATATGATTGACCCCGATCAGGGGAATATTGTGTGAAATGGCCATTCCTTTCGCAAAACTGAGGCCCACTAGCAATGAACCCAGCAGTCCGGGACCACGGGTCACCGCAATATAATCCAGGTCATCAATTCCAATTTCAGCCTCCCGAATGGCCTGATCAACGGTGCTCCAAATGGTTTTGTGATGAGCCCGGGAGGCCAGTTCAGGAACCACACCTCCAAAGCGTTCATGCACGGTTTGTGAAGCGATGACATTGGACAGAATCTCTTCCCGGCTGTAAACGGCAGCCGCTGTCTCGTCACAAGATGATTCGATTCCTAAAATATTCATTGGCAAAAGATACAGAGTGTTAAGAAGCTTTTCCCAACCCTCTTTTTATGAGTAGAAAAGAAAGAAATAAAAAAGGCCTGCCGAATTCATCCGGCAGGCCCAACCTTAACCATTAACAACTTTGAGTCTTACAACTCAAAAGCGACAAAAATATTTCTTCCCTGCCTGTTAACGCGAAGCAGTGCCACTTCAGTGCCCTCTTCCATCAATGATTGTATGGAAGCATAAAATTCCTGGGGAGTAGACACCTGAGTGCCTGCAACCTGCGAAATGACATCTCCACGTCGGAGACCCTGGCCATACGCCTGGCTTCCTTCACTGATTTCCGAGACTATGACACCGGTCGTCTGAGAATCCAGGTTTAGCTGCCTTCTGAAATTGTCAGTCAGCTCTTCAACCGTAAAGCCCAATTCTTCCCTCAAGTCTTCCATCTGATTGTCATTCATATCAGACGCAATCTCTTCGGTATCTAGTTCTCCAAGCTCTACAGTCAGAGTCCGGCTTTCACCGTCCCGGAAGATTTCTATTTCAACATCTGTTCCGGGCATGGTATTGGCGATTGCGATCCTGAAGTCCAGGAAATTGCGGACATTCTCACCATTCAGGCTTACAACTACATCGCCTTCCTGCAGGCCTGCCTCATCAGCTGGCCCATCCTCAACTACATCGCCTACTATAAATCCTCGCGGGGTATCCATACCCAAAGCACGTGCCATGGTTCGGTCAACCTCACCACCGAGTGTGATACCGAGGTAGCCACGGGTAACGCGACCTTCACTGATCAGCATTTCCATCACATTGCGGGCCATATTTACCGGGATGGCAAAACCAATTCCCTGGCTGCCGCCGCTGCGGCTGGCAATAGCTGTATTAATTCCAATCAGTTCACCATCCACATTAATCAAGGGTCCGCCAGAATTACCGGGGTTTATGGCTGCATCAGTCTGGATATAGTTCTCAAACTGATTGAGCCCCACACCGGTTCTGCCGCTCGCGCTCACGATTCCCATAGACACCGTATTGGCAAACTGGTTCTGAAGCGGACTTCCTATTGCGAGTACCATTTCTCCAACCCGAAGTTCATCACTGTTACCAAGAGGTATGGCAGTAAGGTCATCAGACGTCACTTTGAGAACTGCAATATCGCTGGCCGGATCTGCACCCACTATCTCAGCATCCAGCTCAGTACCGTCATACAGAGATACCTGAATTTCCTCAGCTCCTTCAATTACGTGGTTGTTAGTGAGTATATATCCGTCATCAGAAACCACTACACCCGATCCTAGCCCTCTTCTCTGGAATTCTCGTTCCTGATCAAATCGCGGATCATTGAAAAACAGCGAGAACGGTGATCGCTGCCGCTGTGTGACGGTCTGTGTAGTGTTGATTGTAACAACGGTGGGATTGGTCCGATCTGCTACATCCACCAGTGCATCATTGAAATCACGTAAAATGTTGGGGTTGGCATCAGAGTTGTCCAGGGTTCTGAACTCAGGAAGTTCCTGTTGCGATTCTGAAGGATCAGATGACGCATCCTGTCCGGACCCGAAATTTATACCAATGAGAAAAAATGCAACAGCTACAATTGCGATGATACTTTTCGTAATTCTATCCATAAAAGTATTGATTGTTAATAGTTCGATTTCGGTTTTACACGTGGGTATAAAACGCAGGAGCAAGAAGTACAAAGATTAGAACGGGACGTGCCCGACTTCTTAACCTCATAAGAGGTGGATTTATTGCATTGCTCCAATAACTAAAAAATAATGCCGGAGGCGCATTTCACAGCAACTCCGGCGCTAACTAACCTGCTCTCTTTAGGGGACTAAGTAGAACAGCTCTTTCATTTTCCGGTTACTTACTTACTTAACCTTAATTTGTTTTTTCAGCTTCTCTTCACTCTTGTTGATGGAAATTTCAAGAATTCCATCTTTGTAAGAAGCATTGATACTGCTGTCATCTACATTATCCGGCAGCTGAAAGGTTCGGGTAAATGCACCGTAGTGACTTTCAACTCTGTGATATTGTTTTTCTGAATCTTCAGATTCGAGCTTACGCTCTCCGCTGATGGTCAGGCGTCCGTTTTCGAGATTGACTTCAATATCATCTTTATTTACACCGGGCAGTTCTACATCGATCAAAAACTGCTTTTCACTTTCAGAAATATCAATTCTGGGTGAAAAACCTGTTTGTCGGGTTGCTACAGCATCATTGAAAAATTCATCAATAATGTCGGAAAAACGTTTGCCAAACAGATCGTTCTGTGGTTGTGAATATCTAATGAGTGCCATATCTGGTCCTCCGTTTAGTTTGTTACAATTGTTTACTATAGTGTTTGCAATTGAAGTGCCAAACCAAAAATGAGTCACTTTTCTGTCATACCTGACAAACTGTACTGCAGGTATTTCATTATCTATAACGCAACACGACCCCCTGTCATTATGTAAAAGACAGAGTGACTTAATAGAACTGCAATTGTGGCGGGCTGAGCAGGTTCTATTTTCTATTAGAAATGAAATTTACTCCTATAGAAAAGGGCTTTGGATCAACCGTAACTCTTGTTCCACTCTTTTGCTACCAGAAATGCCATCTCAAGGCTTTGTTCGTAATTAAGCCTTGGGTCACAATATGTTTCATAGTTAGTGTCCAGTCCGGTTTCACTCAAACCGTTGGCGCCACCGACACACTCAGTTACATTATCGCCGGTCATTTCGAGATGCACGCCTCCAAGATAGCTTCCCTCGGATCTGTGTACGGCAAATGTAGTTTTTATCTCTTCAAGAATGTCGTAGAAATTGCGCGTCTTGAGATTTTTTTCGGTAGAAAAGGTATTTCCGTGCATCGGGTCACAGCTCCAGACTACGGGATGACCTTCCTGTTTGAGGGCCCGGATAAAGGATGGCAGATGTTTCTCCACGTGATCAACACCCATTCGGGAGATAATCACAATTTTTCCTGCTTCATGTGAAGGATTTAGCCTCTCAATGATCTGAAGGGTCTCTTCAAGGTCGAATGGAGGCCCTACTTTGATCCCAATCGGGTTCCGGATGCCGCTCAGATATTCTACGTGCGCACCATCGATCTGTTTTGTGCGATTTCCAAGCCACACCATATGTCCGCTCAGGTTAAACCAACCGGTTTTCCTAGGGACTCTTTGCGTCTGCCCGGCCTCGTAATAGAGATTCAGAGCTTCGTGGGAAGTGTACAAGTCAACCTTGTGAAGTGTGCTGAATGTATTCGGCGTAATGGTCTCCATAAAGTTAATGGCTTTATGGATTGAGTTCACCATGGCCTCATAGTCCTTGTAATACTCGTTGTTCTTCATGAAATCGAGCTCCCACTGCTCAGGATGCTGGAGGTCGGCAAAACCTTCATCCGACAGTGCCCGAAGAAAATTAAGCGTCAGGGCCGCTTTCTCATAAGCGGTAACTAACCTTTGTGGATCCGGTGTGCGTGCCTCGGGCGTGGCTTCAATGCTGTTGATCAGGTCACCCCGGTAATTAAGCATTTTGTCGCCGTTCACGGTTTCATAATCCCTCGACCGCGGCTTGGCATATTGCCCGGCAATGCGCCCTACTCTGACAACCGGTGTTCCCATTTCATGAACAAGGATAAAACTCATCTGGAGCATAACCTTGAGCATATTTACAATTTTTGGAGCTTTGCAGGCATCAAATGTTTCTGCACAATCACCGCCCTGCAGTAAAAAAGCCTTCCCGTTCGAAACCTGAGCCAGTTTCTGTTTCAGGGATTCCACTTCCCAGGATGTAATGAGCGGTGGCAATGACTTCAACTCGTTGTACGCACGCTGGAGAGCTTCCGTATCAGGATAAGCGGGCAGCTGACTGATCTCTTTGCTGTTCCAGGATAACGGATGCCACCCCTCACCCTCGAACATTTCAGGTATCTGGATACGGTTTGCTGACTTCGATGTATTGCTCATCCTGCGGGTCGAATATAGAATTGTAATTTTAAAAAGAATGCAAAGATACGGATCATTTGTGTTTTAATACACATGTTGAATCCGTTCGACAACTTGCTTCATGATAAACGATTCCGGACGGACAATCGTTTTTTGCTATTCAATACAGATGCCATTGCCTAAAAGCTTTTGTATTTTAATTGGTTTGAGAATTTAATTACATACTGATCCTTGCATCATCACATCATCATTCGCGGAGCGCGCGAACACAATTTAAAAAATCTGGACATCGACATACCCCGGGAGCAGCTGGTTGTATTTACCGGTCTCTCCGGTTCAGGGAAATCATCCCTGGCCTTTGATACCATTTACGCTGAAGGTCAGCGCCGATTTATGGAATCTCTTTCTGCCTATGCACGGCAGTTTCTGGGGATGATGGAAAGACCCGAAGTGGATTTTATCGACGG
>JAWVZW010000066.1:0-8482 GCA_033721975.1 Balneolaceae bacterium | reverse complement strand
TATGTGACAGATGATGGGGCAGAAACTGACCTGGATCTGGGCCACTATGAACGCTTTTTAGATATTCGTACCTCCCAGACGAATAATGTAACGACCGGAAGGATTTACTACGATGTGATCACGAAAGAGCGCCGCGGAGCTTACCTGGGAAAAACGGTTCAGGTGATTCCCCACATCACAGATGAAATCAAGTCGCACGTCCTGAAGCTGGGTGAATCCAATGATTATGACGTGGTGATTACAGAAATTGGCGGTACCGTAGGTGACATTGAGAGCCTGCCGTACATTGAGGCCATGCGTCAGCTTCGATACGAAGTAGGGCGAAAGAATACGCTTTCCATCCACCTTACGCTTGTTCCGTATCTGGCTGCTGCAGGCGAGCTGAAAACAAAGCCGACACAGCATTCGGTTAAAACTCTTTCTGAAAGCGGGGTAAATCCGGATATCCTGGTCTGCAGATCGGAATATCCGCTGGATAAATCGATCCGATCAAAAATCGCGCAGTTTTGTAACGTGGAGATCAGTGACGTAATCGCTTCTCTCGACGCCGAGTCCATTTATGAAGTTCCGCTGCTGATGCAGGAAGAGGGGCTGGATGCACGGGTCATCGAGAAACTGGATTTGCCGGCGAAAAATGCCGATCTCAAAAAGTGGTGCAAGTTTGTTGAGCGGGTGAAGCGGCCAGCCCATAGAATTAAAATTGCGCTGGTTGGAAAGTATGTGGAACACCATGACGCCTATAAATCCATTGTAGAAGCGCTGATTCACGGCGGTGCCATGAATGACACGGGTGTGGATATTCAATGGATACAGTCGGATTATCTCACGGAGTCGAATGTAGCTTCCAAGCTTGAGGGAGTTACCGGAGTTCTTGTTGCACCGGGTTTTGGCGGCAGGGGGATTGAAGGCAAGCTGGCGGCAGTTAAATACGCCCGAACCCAGAAAATTCCGTTTTTTGGTATTTGCCTGGGTATGCAGTGTGCCGTGATTGAGTTTGCCAGAAATGTAGCCGGAATGGAGGGAGCAAACAGTACAGAATTTGACGAAAACAATACCTATCCGGTTATCGATCTGATGCCTGATCAGCGTGAAGTTGAGGATAAGGGTGGTACGATGCGGCTGGGTAAATACGCCTGTGAAATCACCGAAGGAACACTTGCCCATGAAGCTTATCAGACAGAGCACCTGTTTGAAAGGCACCGCCACAGGTTTGAGCTGAACAATGAACTTCGTGATGAGCTGAACAGCAAAGGGCTGGTCATATCAGGAGTAAATCCTGAACGAAACCTGGTTGAGATAGTAGAAATTACAGACCATCCCTGGTTTGTTGGTGTTCAGTTTCACCCGGAGCTCAGAAGCACCGTTTATGACCCCCATCCGTTATTTACGTCATTTGTAAAAGCATCCCTTGAAAAAGCCGGTATCACAGAAAAAGCCGGTGAAGAACAGGCTGTCTGATGGGTGCCGGATCCCTGTATTCAAACAGGATAAGGGTGCGTGCCTGTGCATTGATCATTCAGGATGAATCTATTCTGCTTGCAAAACAAACCGTTCCCACTCGAAAAGAGCCAATCTGGCTGCCACCCGGCGGGGGCGTGGATCTTTGCGAAACAATCTCTTCCACGCTTGTACGGGAGATATTTGAAGAAACCCGCTTAAGAATCCGTAATTTCCGGCTCCGATATATTCATGAATTTATTCAGCCGCCATTCCATGCTGTTGAGTTTTATTACCTTGTTTCAGGGTACAGCGGTCATGTGAGAACCGGCCGGGACCCGGAGCTTAAAGGAAAACAGCAGGATATTCTGGATGTCCAGTTTGCCCCCTTTAAATACCTGAACAGCTGGAATGTGCATCCGCGTTTTTTGATTGAAGAAATCAGGGATCGAAGGTTGCAAAATCATGACATTACCCAGTTTAAAACAGTACAAAATGAACCGTGAAATGGAGCGTTTGTTGTATCCGTATAAATGCGTAACAGAACAAATAAAACCGTCTCCTTGAACTAATAGAATACCATGAAAAAATTAGGACTAATACTGATTGTCTCTGCACTGCTTTTTTCAGCATGTACACAGTCGCAGCCTGAGAATACATTTGTAATGTATGATGTGAACGGATATACACTCTCTGACGGAGAACTGCTGCAGTTTGAGGCTATCGCAGTTGTAGACGGAAAAGTGGTGGAGACCGGCACTACATCCGGTCTTCAAGATCGCTACCCGGAATATGAACAGATAGATGGTGACGGCCGGACGATGATTCCTGGCCTGATAGATGCTCATGTTCACGTAATGAATCTTGGATTCCAGGAACTGGATGTAAACGTACAGGGAATCGAATCGCTGGAAGAAACACTGGAAAAAATAGAACAGTATGCTTCCGACAACCCGGATCTGGAATGGATTCTGGGTCGCGGATGGAATCAGGTATTATGGGAAGAGAATGATTTCCCTACAGCTGAAGATCTTGACAGGGTTGTCTCTGATCGTCCCGTTTTTCTAAGGCGGGTTGACGGACACGCAGCCTGGGCAAACACCCTGGCTATGGAACTTGCCGGTATTGACGAGGATACACCCGACCCGCAGGGCGGAGTGATCCAGCGTGATGAAAACGGTCAGGCAACAGGTATTTTTATCGATACGGCAATGAGATATATCGGAGAAGTTGTACCTCCCCGATCGGATGCCGAAGAGGAGAGGGCCCTGGAGCTGGCGCTGGACCAAATGGCAAGCCATGGTTTAACATCTGTTCATGATGCACGCACCGATAATGAAACCTGGGAAATGTATAAGGAGTTTGCCGATAACGGTGAACTGACCACCCGGATCTATGTTATGGCAGCGGGTACCGGGGAAGAGTTTGATGTGATGGCGGCAGACGGCCCCGTAAATAGCTATGCGGATGATCTGCTTTCCATGAGGAGCGTAAAGATATCGGCTGACGGCGCATTGGGAAGCCGGGGAGCAGCCTTGTTGGAGGATTATCATGATGATCCGGGAAACAAGGGGCTGTTGTTTTTTGATCAGGAAGAATTGAATGCTATGCTTCTGAAAGGCGCGTCAGCCGGTTTTCAGATGAATATTCACGCCATTGGGGATGCAGCCAACAGACAGGTGCTGGATGGCTTTGAGTATATCAGCAATGAACTTGGCGATCAGTCGGCACTTCGCCACAGGGTAGAGCATGCGCAGGTCGTAAACCTGAATGATATCCCGAGATTTGTAGAGCTGGATTTGATTGCCTCCATGCAGCCGACGCACGCTACCAGCGACATGAATATGGCCGAAGACCGGGTGGGGCCCGACAGAATTCAGGGAGCATATGCCTGGCAGACATTTCTGGATCAGGGAACCGTCATTGCAGCCGGTTCGGATTTCCCGGTCGAAGATGTTAATCCATTTTACGGATTGTATAGCGCCGTGACCCGGCAGGATCATGAAGGAATGCCGCCCGGAGGCTGGTACAGCGAGCAGCGAATGAGCCGGATTGAAAGCCTCAGAGCCTTTACAATTGATGCAGCATACGCGGCTCATCAGGAAGATATTCTGGGAACACTGGAACCCGGAAAATGGGCAGATTTTATTTTAATCGATCGTGACTTCTTTGAAGTGGATGCTTCCGAAATCTGGCAAACAGAAGTCCTGGAAACCTGGTTAGCCGGAGAAAAAGTTTATCAGAAGCAGTGAGATGAAAGTCAGGATTGAGCAGCTGAATCCGATTGTTGGTGACCTGGAAGGGAATAAGCAACTTATCCTGGAAGCTTTAAAAAAAGCGGAAAAGGATAAAGCAGAATTGCTCATTTTACCCGAAATGGTCGTTACAGCCTATCCGGTTCAGGATTTACTTGAAAATGAATACTTCAGGAAATCCTGTTACCGGGTCAACGAGGAGATTATATCTGCAACATCTTCGACTGCGTTACTTTTTGGAACAATAACGCCTAATGATGGAACAGGCAGGAAGATGTATAATTCAGCCCTGCTTGCAAAAAACGGAAAACTGATCAGCACTGTGCATAAACATTTGCTTCCTACATATGATGTGTTTGATGACTTACGGTATTTTGAACCGGGAAGTGAGTTTCTTTGTATGGAGCTGGATGGAGTAAAACTGGGCGTTACCATTTGTGAAGACATTTGGTACAACGAGAATGAGGTACAGTATCACACCTACAAAACAGACCCTGCGCTGGAGCTTAAAAAACGAGGGGCTGATGTAATCATTAATATTTCTGCCTCTCCATTCACAAAGCGAAAGCATGAAAACAGGGTTAAAATGCTCCAGAATCATGTGAAAAGGCTTGATCTGCCCCTGTTTTACAGCAACCAGACGGGTGCACATACAGATATCATATTTGATGGTGATTCAATGGCTATTCGTAAGGATGGAGCGGTTGCTGCATACACAAAGCCATTCGGACCTGCTTTTACGGATGTGGATTGGAACACGGAAAGCGGCGAGCTTAAACCACTGAATCAATCAGGTAACCCGGAAAGTTATCCGCCAAGCGGCCCGGCAAGGCAGTTTGAAGCGATTCGGTGCGGCTTACAGGATTACATCGAAAAAACGGGCGCTGCTCGGGATGTCGTGCTGGGTTTAAGCGGCGGAATTGATTCTGCGCTGGTCTGTACGCTAGCAGCTGAAATTCTTGGGCCGGAGAGAGTGACAGCTATCACAATGCCCAGTGAGTTTTCAAGCGAGGGAAGCATTACTGACTCCGGATTACTGGCACAGAATCTTGGTGTTAAGCTTCATGAAGTGCCGATAAAGTCGGTATTTGAGGAGCACCGGGAAGCGCTGGCTCCCTTATTTGCAAAGACAGCTTTTGGTGTTGCGGAAGAGAATCTGCAAAGCAGAATCCGCGGTACCCTGTTAATGGCTTATTCCAATAAATTCAATGCATTTTTGCTGGCTACGGGAAATAAATCAGAGTATGCGGTGGGATATGCAACTCTTTATGGCGACATGAATGGAGCATTGTCTCTCATTGGTGATCTCTATAAAACAGAGGTTTACGATATGTGTACCTGGCTGAATGAAGAGTACTATGAGCGCGAAATGATTCCCCGGTCCATAATCAATAAAGAACCCAGTGCCGAATTGCGCCCGGATCAGAAGGATTCGGATTCACTGCCTCCTTATGAGTTGCTGGACGATATTTTGTATCAATATATTGAGCAGCAGCAGGATGTTCCATCAATTATTTCATCAGGGCATGATGAAGAGCAGGTAAAAAAAGTTGTTCAATTGGTGGATAAGAATGAATTTAAACGATACCAGGCTGTACCTATATTAAAATTATCATCTAAAGCCTTTGGAACCGGTCGTAGATGGCCGATAGTCCAGAGGTGGACATCACAGACAAAAACATGAGAATGTTGTAACCGATTACAGAATTCAATTGATTTCTTGAAATTTGACTGAAATGTAATCATAGTTACACATATCTCTTCATTTTACTAACTTGTTCCCCTTATTTAAAACAACAGAGAACCCCCTATGAAATCCGCTGCCATACTCCTCGTCCTATGCTTATTAACGGGCCAGACTCTATCGGCTCAGTCAGACAGCAGCCGTCAGGACAAATCCGATGTACCCGTTAAACTGCTTCCGTACGCTAATCCTCTTACGGAGTCGCAGGAGGATGCCCAAATTCAGGAAGAGAGAACCCTTCCCGATGACATCGATAAAGAACTATTGAGAAGAATATCTGACACCTATCGTCTGCACGTACTTGCTATTGATGCACAGGTGCAGGGAGACCTGGTGCAGGCTGAAGAGTATATCAATGAGGCTTTTGCTTCCATACAGTCGATGATGGATGACTATCCGGAGCTTCAGGGTAATCGCCGGTTTGCAGAGTTGTACCGGTCGGTTATGGCCGAGCACAGTGAGTTTTATGGCATAAATGAATCCAGAACGGAAACGGAAGGGGATATTTTCGAA
Organism: Balneolaceae bacterium; assembly: GCA_033721975.1. GTDB lineage: Bacteria > Bacteroidota > Rhodothermia > Balneolales > Balneolaceae > Rhodohalobacter. The sequence goes on along the minus strand of JAWVZW010000066.1, from coordinate 2,533 downwards.
ATCAGGGAAGAGCTTTTCTCAGACCAGAACGACTGGATCACAGAAGGATATGTACTGCCCGAAAATCTGACAATCAATCAGCTGGAAGTGCCCCTGATTCAAAATCAGCATGTGAATCGTCATCTGATGTATTACACGCTGAGACGGCCCGATGTTATGGAGCTCTGGCTGGAAAGATCGGAACACTATTTCCCGATGATGAGAGAAATTTTTGAGGATGAAGGTGTGCCAACCGAGCTTATTCACTTATCTATGATTGAAAGCGGTCTGGTGCCTACAGCACGCAGCTGGGCCTCTGCAGTCGGTCTGTGGCAGTTTATCCGGGCAACCGGCGCCGTTTACGGGCTGGAAGCAAATTGGTGGATCGACGAGCGCAGAGACCCCATTAAGGCTACCCGTGCGGCTGCACAGCACCTCAGGGACCTGTACGATATCTGGGGCGACTGGCATCTGGCGCTGGCCAACTACAATTTGAGCCCAAGAGGATTGAGAAGAGCTATCAACGCAGCGGGAGGTGTTGAGGATTATTGGGCAGCGTATCCTTATCTGCCGCGTGAGACCAGGGGTTATGTGCCCGGCTTTATTGCAGCAACCATGATTGCCATGAACCCGACTGAATTTGGATTTGAAAAACCATCCGGTGTTGAGCCCTATGCCTATGAAGTAGCTGAGGTAGATGGACTGATGCCGCTTGAAGATCTGGCAGAAGCTGCCGGAATATCCATGCAGGAACTTCGCGATATGAATCCGGAACTTCTGCGATGGGCAACGCCTCCGGGCGGCAAGTATCCGCTGAAACTGCCGGTTGGAGTGAAAGATGAGTTTTTGATTGCTTACCAGGAAATACCCAAGGAAAACCGCGCTACCGAAATAGCCATGCATACAGTAAGCAGGGGTGAGACCCTTGGCTACATTGCACGCCGATACGGAACGTCGGTTCGCGCACTGTTTGACTCAAATGATGGCCTCAGCAGCACGATTTATCCCGGACAAACCATTGCAGTTCCGGTAGCTCCCGGGTCCAGCGAACAGATTGCTGCAGACCGCCCCTCAAACAGCAGCTCGTCCCGAAGTTCGACCCGGCGTCAGCCTCAGGTACAGGCACCGGCTAATTCCACAGGGATGACGTACACCGTAAAAAGCGGTGATACCGTAGGGCATATTGCTGAATGGTACGATGTGCGTGCGTGGCAAATCAGGGCTTGGAACAGGGTTCAGAATACGATCCGTGTTGGCCAGCGATTAACGGTGTATGTACCCAATAACCGGGTAGAATATTATTCTCAGGTCGATGACCTTACATTTGCTCAGAAACAGGAAATCGAACGAAGACAGCGATCCGGAGAAAGCATTTTTGCCCTGAGATTTGATGGAGCGGGATCTGATTCAGGATCCGGTGATTCCATCAGGTATACCGTTCGCCGCAATGACACACTCAGCAATATTGCCCGCCGCCATGGCGTAAGTGTTGCCGATATTCAGCGCGAAAATAATCTGAGGGGAACAACCATTTACGCCGGCCAGACGCTTACGATTCGCCGCAGATAAGACCATTTCATGAAAGCTGTTTCAAAATCCGCGCTGGCTGTATCTGCAGCTGCAGTACTGCTGTTTCTGACAGCCTTCAGCCAGAGCGATCTTTTTTTCCGGATTAAAAAACAGCTCGCGATCTACGGAGACGTCTTTAAAACGGTTGCTACCCGATATGTTGATGAGGTTGAACCGGAAACACTGACCCGGCTGGGACTTCAGGGAATGCTGGGCGGACTGGATCCGTATACGGTATTCATCGACGAGGGTGAGTTGCAGCAACTCGAAATATTGTCATCCGGCGTTTACGGAGGAATTGGTATTGAGGCCGGGTTCAGAGGGGACAGGGTAGTGATTATCGCACCGCTTGAAGGCTATCCGGCTGAACGTGCCGGTTTACGTCCGGGAGATATTATTGAGGCTGTAAACGGAAGCCCGGTTACGGGGTTCACTCCGGACGAAGTGCAAAGCCTGACGATTGGAGATCCGGGAACTGAAATTCAAATGACTGTCAGGCGGCCTGCCATCGACCAGCAAATTACGGTTACGATGGAAAGAGAGCGCATTGAAGTGAGAAATATCACCTATGCAGGACGGACCGGAGAAAACAGTCAGTTTGGATATATAAAAATTTCACGTTTTGGGCAGCGTACGGCCGAAGAATTGCGAAATAGCCTGATCACATTGAACGAAGAGTCAGAACTGCAAGGACTGATCCTGGATCTCAGAAATAATCCGGGAGGGCTGCTGAATGAAGCGGTGGATGTTGTTGACAAGTTTATAGAGCCCGGCGTTACCGTTGTGGAAACACGCGGACGGTTTGAAAGCCAGAGTGTCATCTTTACGTCCCAGGAACCGGCGCTGTTTGAGAATCTGCCGATTGTTGTACTGATCAATAACGGCAGTGCCAGTGCTTCGGAGGTTGTTGCAGGTGCTCTGCAGGACCTTGATCGGGCCGTGATCATGGGTGAAAACAGTTTTGGAAAAGGGCTCGTACAGGAGG
>JAWVZW010000065.1:0-8522 GCA_033721975.1 Balneolaceae bacterium | reverse complement strand
CTTTAAGCTGAATGGAAGTTGATCCTTTGGTTGATAATGAAATTACCCCGGGCAGTGATGCCGTCCCTGCGGCCAGTCCCAGTTTTTTGATCGCTTCGCGTCTGGATATTCCCATAACCTGTTCCGTTTTGGTATTTGTTGGAACGGTAAATAAACAGGTTTCCGGATTAAAGTCTACTGATGAATCACGGGATGGCTATTCCGATTTTTTCATCAGACCAAAGCCTATCCAGACCGTAGCTGAGACAATCAGTGCGGTTGCTACAAATGGCAAGCCAAACGTTATGGCAAACAGGGCTCCTCCCCATGTGGGACCAATCATTCTCCCTAATCCCGATAATCCTTGTGAGGCTCCCATCACCGCTCCCACATTGTCATCATTGGCCTCTTTGGAAATTAGGCTTGTTATGGTTGGGGTATTCAGACTTTTACCGACTGCCATCAGCCCAAGAAAAAGTGCCAGGGTTAGCATGCTTGTAGATAAGGGGATCAGGCCCAGCCCGATCACCATCAGCACATTACCAACAATAAACAGCTTCTCTTCAGAGAAGATGTTTGTCAGCGGTTTAATCAGAAAACCCTGCACCACTACTGCGATAATTCCAATGTAGAAGAACTGAACCCCCACCTGTTCGGCTGTCATCCCAAGCTCCGACTCTGCAAAAAGCGGAAAGGCACTATAGAGACTCGACTCCCCAAACGACAGCAGAAAAAACCCGACAATCAGAGGAATCAAAAATCCCCTGGCCGATTTTCCTTTCTGCTCAGACAACAGCCTCCAGAAGCGGGGTGTAAATACACTGGGTCTCCGGAATGATGATTCTCTTTCTTTGGTGGTATCCACCGTTTCTGGAAGCTTCAGAAGCACCATCAAAAAACTGCAAAATGAAAGAAAAGCAGCAAAAAATCCGGGCAAAGCAAACCGGTTATTGCTCATCCATTCTGCAAAATTTACGTAACCCCAATCTGCAACAAACTCATGAAATGCAGGATGTATCAGTCCGGTAGCCGTAGCGGGACCTATGACAAAACCGATTCCAAAAGCCGCACCAATCAGGCCCATACCCCGGGCGCGGTTTTCGGAATCGGTAACATCGGCGATATAGGCCTGTGCCGTTGAAATATTTCCGCCCATCATTCCGGCCACGATTCGTGAGAGGAACAGCACTCCAACAGATTCAGCCAGGCCGAAAATGATATACGCTAATACAGCTCCGAATGTACTCAGCAGCATGATCGGCCTTCGCCCGATCCGGTCACTCCAGCTTCCCCAGATCGGAGAAAAAATCAGCTGCATAAATGAATAGACACTATAAAGCAGGCCTATGGTTACTGCTGAAGCGGAAAATTCCTGAGCATAGAATGGCAGCAGGGGCAGGACGATACCAAACCCCAGAAGGTCGATCATCACTACCAGAAAAACGGTTGCCAGAGCAGATTTATTCATGAAATGCGTGGAATTAAAGACGCGTCAAGATAGAGTCTTTGAATGTACATTTCATGAAGAAGATGGAATAGATCAGACACAATACATCAGACATGGTATGTCTGTCTAACCCAAATCAACCAATCTTTATCCAAATCAAGATTCGATGCTGAACCTAGATCAACACCAAATAGACATACCATGTCAAATCAATCCGATTTGGACACAATTATTTTTCCGCATGGACCTTAGCCACTCTGAATGACTCTTCCGCAGCCTTCAGTGTATCATCCAGCATCTCATACGTCAATGAATTTGCCAGGAACCAGCTTTCGAACGGCGAGGGTGGCAGGTAGATTCCACGGTCCAGCATTTCATGGAAAAATACGCGGAAAAACTCCTTATCGGTTGTATTGGCGGTTTTAAAATCAGTCACCATTTCTGACGTAAAAAAGATACTGATCATCGATCCCACCCGATGAATGTCATGATCAATCTCCTGTTCATTCAGCATCAGACGCAGTCGCTTCTCCAGATATTCGGTTTTTTCTTCAAGCTCGACGTAGATTTCCGGATGCTTATCCAATACCGACAATAGAGCATAACCTGCACTCATGGCAAGCGGGTTTCCGGATAAGGTGCCGGCCTGGTATACTGGGCCTTCAGGAGCCACAACGTCCATGATCTCCTTTTTACCGCCAAAAGCGCCAACGGGAAGCCCACCGCCAATTATTTTACCGAATGTCACCAGATCGGCCCAAACGTCGAACCGCTCCTGGGCCCCGCCGCGAGCCAGGCGGAATCCCGTCATCACTTCATCAAAGATCAGTACCACATTGTGCTGATCACAGAGCTCTCTCAGTCCTTCCAGAAATCCGGGCTTGGGTGGAATACACCCCATATTGCCAGCCACAGGCTCCAGAATGATGGCAGCAACCTTGTCCTTGTTCTTATCCAGCAGCTTCTCCACACTCTCCAGATCATTGTAATCCGCATTCAGGGTATCCTTTGCTGTTCCTTTGGTTACCCCCGGACTGCTTGGCTGCCCCAGCGTAAGGGCACCGCTGCCTGCCTTGATCAGGAATGCATCCCCATGGCCGTGGTAATTCCCTTCAAACTTGATAATTTTTTCCTTTCCCGTGTAGCCTCTCGCAACCCGGATCGCACTCATACATGCCTCGGTCCCGGAATTTACCATCCGGACACGTTCAACATTCGGAACCATTTGCTGTACCAGTTCCGCCATGTTGATTTCAATCTCGGTCGGAGCACCAAATGACGTCGAGTTAAAGGAAGCATCCTGAACCGCTTTGACCACCGCGGGATAAGCATGTCCCAGGATCATGGGACCCCATGATCCTACATAATCGATATACTCATTCTCATCCTCATCGGTAATCACAGATCCTTTTGCCTTTTTGAAAAAGACAGGCACACCACCTACCGACTTGAATGCCCGTGCAGGAGAGTTCACCCCACCCGGTATAAATTTCTGTGCTCTGTTGAATAGAAATTCACTTTTGTTTAAAAGCATAGTTTGGAGTCTTGAGTTTAATCATCCCCTCTTGAGAGGGGACAGATGGTGAAGCGTTCAGCAAACCATCAGGGGTGTGTTCTCATTGAACAAATACATGATAGAATGTAGATTAAAAAAAGGCAGCACAAATTAAATAAACACACCCCTAAATCCCCTCTTCCCATAGGGATCCCTACGGGGCAAGAGGAGACTTCTCTTCTAATTTAATCCGTCATATTTTTCAGAGCGGCTATCCTGTCTTCCAGCGGAGGGTGCGTCATGAAGAGCGCTTTGATTCCGCTTCTCTTTCCGCCAGTAATGCCAAATGCCTGCATTGATTCCGGAAGCTGATTTGGAATCTGGGTTTCCGCTTTTAGTCTCTGCAGGGCGCCGATCATTCCCTGACGGCTGCCAAGACGGGCTCCGGCTTCATCCGCACGAAATTCTCGCCGGCGTGAAAACCAGAAAACAATGGTGGAAGCCAGAATAGCCAGTACAATTTCAGCCACAATGGTTGTGAGGAAATAGCCAATCCCGAGGCCTTGCTCGTTTCGCAACACAATACGGTCTACGGCAAAACCTACAATTCTGGCCAGGAACATTACGAATGTGTTCACAACTCCCTGTATCAGTGCCAGGGTAATCATATCCCCATTGGCCACGTGACCTACTTCATGTCCCAGTACGGCCTCAATTTCATCTTTATCAAAACGCTGCAGCATACCGGTACTTACGGCTACCAGGGCATTGTCTCTTCTTGCACCCGTGGCAAAAGCATTTGCCTGCTGCGCCTGGAAAATACCTACTTCCGGCATACCAATACCGGCCTTTTCAGCCTGTCGTTCAATCGTTTTAAACAGCCACTCTTCATCCGAATTTCGCGGACTGTCAAGTATCTGGACCTTCATTGTCCATTTCGCAATCTTTTTAGACAGCAGAAGTGAGATGAAGGATCCTGCCATTCCAAAAACAAAACAGAATATAAGCAGCGCTTGAAGATCCAGTCCGGTGCCGGTTTCGTCCAGAAATGAACCTACACCAAGGAGGCTCAGGGTAATACTGGCCACAACAATAATGGCCAGGTTGGTTCCAAGAAACAGTAAAACTCTTTTCATATCTATTCAGAAAAAACTTAGTTGGTTGTTATAAAATCTTCCCTCCAGCCCCGCAATGATGCCTACGGCAAGAGTGGACTCTAATTCTACTTTATCATCGCAACAATCGTGCCGCATCTTTGGCAAAGTAGGTTGCAATCAGGTCGGCACCGGCTCGCTTAAATGCGATGAGCGCTTCCATCATGGCCTGCTCTTCGTTCAGCCAGCCTCTTTCAGCCGCAGCCTTGATCATCGCATATTCACCGGAAACATTATATACCGACACCGGAAGAAGTACCGATTCTTTGACGGCTCGTACCACGTCGAGATATGGAAGACCGGGTTTAACCATGATGATGTCAGCTCCTTCCTCAGCATCCATTAAAGCCTCTTTAACAGCCTCTTTAACGTTTGAAGGGTCCATTTGGTACGTTTTTTTATCTCCGAACCCGGGGGCTGAATCCAGAGCATCACGAAATGGACCATAGTAGGATGAGGCATATTTTGCGCTGTAAGACATGATCCCCGTATTCCGGAAACCTTCACGTTCCAGCTCTTCCCTCATCACCCCAATACGGCCATCCATCATATCGGATGGCGCAACAAAATCAGCACCGGCTTCAGCATGGCTCACCGCCATTTTGGCAAGCAGCTCTGCACTTTCGTCGTTGAGTATCTGCCCCTCTTCAACAATTCCGTCATGCCCATAGCTGCTGTATGGGTCCAGTGCAACATCCGTCATGACTACCAGTTCCGGAAACTCTTTTTTAATAGCACGGACCGATTGCTGCATCAGTCCATCGGCATTCAGGGCCTCGGTACCTTTGTTATCTTTTTTCTCATCCGGCACTTTTGCAAATAGAAGCACCGACGGGATGCCCAGATCCCGGATCTCCTCAACTTCTTTCAGCAATAGATCGAGCGTATATCGAAAATAGCCCGGCATGGAAGCAATCTCCTGCTTTTTATTGCTGCCCTCCATCACAAACAGGGGAGCTATAAAATCGCAAGCGGACAGATTGTTTTCAGCTGTCATCCGGCGAATATGATCGTTTATTCTAAGCCTTCTGGGACGAGAATTTGGAAACTGAGAGTAGCTCATAATCTTTTATGGCTGCTTTTGTTTGTTGAATACATTAATAGGTGGATGTCATCCGGGAGTTTACTACCAGCGTGATGTCAGCTTTTTGAAGCAAATCCGTCTCAACGGAATTCACATCATCAGCAGAGATCGTATTAATGGTCAGAATGTCCAGTTCACGTCCCCGATCTGCTTGACGAATATACCATATGATCCCTTCATCATTGTTGGAGTGATAGGAACCATTCAGATGTATGAGTCGCTTTGGATCGCTGCCCTCAGTCATGGCCGATAAAATTGAATATGCCATGGTAGCATCCTTAACGGCCTGGGAGTGGATCAGGTTTTCACCGCCGTGGCCCTGTGCCGCTTCCAGAATATCCCTGTATCCCGGCAGATCTTCATCAACTTCTATCGGTAAGTGTGCAATCCATTCCTTCGCCTCAGCTGAAAGTGAATCCAAAACGGTCATCCCTTGCATATATACGGCTGATGCATATCTTCGCGGTATGTTCGTTGCAACCAGTCTCATGCCATTTTCTCTTGCAAATTCAAGCACCGGACGATAATCGGTGCTATAGTTCTGCCAAAGCCTCGCTTCATTTTCAAAACTGCTTCTGGAAATATATCCGTTAAAATATTCATCAATCAGTACCTGCTGGTCCCGCTCAAACATTTCCATCCCAATCAGAGTACTGCGGGTTGAGTCGTCTTGCAGGTCCATGATGAGTTCAAGCTGCAGCCAGTGTGCAATGGCATTATCATGGAGTTCACCGAAAAACGTCAGATCATGATTTAAAGCCTGAATGAAAAGATCATCATAGGAAATCTTCACTCCATATCGCGTATACAGCTGATAAGGATCTTTATCCGTAGCCTCTGTGCTGCCTGATAGAATGAGTACCAACACCAGCAAAAGGGTGCCCTTAACTTTGCTAAGAGTCCAGTTCATTCTGTCATAAAATTATTTTTGGTACAGCCTGTCATTATTAACTGATCCTTCTATAATTAATTGATTGATTCCGGTCAGCTCTGAACTGCCCATCTGAGCATTTCAATATCTGAAGCGTATGGTAACCCGTTTATATGAACCAGGCATTAAGAGTTACTCAGCATCTTCCAGCATTTCCATTCTTACGGCTTCAAACTCATCTCCCGGATACCATTCCATCATCTCATCCGCATTTATGATATGCAGTGATGCCCGGAAAAATAGTCTCACATCGTCAACCATTCCACTTACATCCCAGTATTGATTGATTTCATCCGTAACAGAGTGATAATTGGCGGCATCCACGCTGTCTACGGTAGCGCTCCACCCCTCGGGTTTTCCGATATACTCATTCCCCCTTCTCGGGAAAACAGCCGGAATACCCACTCTTGCCATGCTGAAATGATCAGATCTGTAAAAATATCCCTGACCCGGATTCGGATCCGGCTTTACGGTCCTGTCTTCAGCTTCTGCAAACTCCCTTATTACGTCCGTGATGGTATTGCGCTCGTATCCAACCAATACAATATCCTCGGTAGGGCCATATACCTGCATGCCATCCATATTCAGGTTAGCGGATACGGATCCCGGATGGACCGTCGGGTTATTCGCCCAGTAAAGGGAGCCCAGTAATCCCATCTCTTCAGCCCCTACAAAAAGGAAAATGGCGCTTCTTCGCATCTCAGGCTCCACCTCCTTAAATGCATCGGCAAGATTCAGAACCGCGCTTACACCTGCTGCATTATCTCGGGCACCATTGTTGATGGAGTCTCCATTGACGGGCGTTGTAATACCCAGATGATCATAATGAGCCGTAAACACAACATATTCATCCATCAGGTCGGGATCATTCCCCTGAATCATTCCCACTACATTTCGTGATGACAGGTCACTATAGGTAGCGTCCAGACTTACATCCATCGTAACGCCCTCCAGCGGAACCGGTTCAAAATCCCGGCTCTCTGCTCGATCCAGCATTTCATCCAGCGAAAGGCCGGCAGCCTCAAAAAGTGACCGGCTGCCCTCTTCCGTAAGCCAGCTGTTAAATTCAGGATTCTCTGATGGATCTCCATCACTGGGCAGTGAAAACCGCTCCCGGCCCCAGCTGTTTGCAACAACATCCCAGCCGTAACCTGCAGTCGGGGTAGTGTGAATAATGATCGCCCCGAGTGCACCCATTTCAGCTGCTTTCTCAAACTTATAACTCCATCTGCCGTAGTAAAGTCTGGAATCACCGTCAAAGAGATCAGGATCCCCGGAAGGATCACTGTTCTTAAAGACCAGTATTTTACCTTCCACATCCGCACCTTTGTAATCATCCCATTCAAACTCAGGCGCCTGAATACCATAACCTACATACAGTACCTCCGCTCTTTCAATCTCTACATTCTCTGATTCATTGGAAGGCCATGCCATGAAATCACTGTTGTAATCCAGGTTTTCTGCAACCCTTCCGCCTCTTCGAATCGTCATTTCAGCACTTTCTCCATCCACTCTTTGACCAAGAAGCGGAAACTCCTGGATGAAACTGCTGTCAGACACACCGGGCTCAACACCCATTGCCTGTAGTTGATCCACGAGATACTGTACCGTCAGGTCTTCCCCCCTGGTTGCTGTTCCGCGGCCTTCAAATTCATCAGACGCAAGGGTTTCGATATGAGTCATGAGTGACTCACCGGTAATGGTTTGAGCACCACGGTCGGCCGGGCTGCTGCTGCACCCTGTGATGAGGATGAACGCGAACATTGAAACTATAAGAGTTAAGTACTTCATGACAAATCCAGTGACTTTTTTTAAATACGGTGATTTCTGTTGTGTTGTAATGATGAAAAATACGGCAAAGATATATTGGTACAAACATCCGGTTACTGAGCTTTGTATCAATTTAAACTTTTTACGGGATCGCTTTTTTTGTAAGCTACCTTTATCAATGAATTCGTATTACGAAAATAAAAAGATCCTCATCACGGGCGCCGCCAGCGGAATCGGTCGGCTTTTTGCGAGCAAGGTAACTGAGGCCGGTAATGTTACCCTCATCCTCTGGGACCAGAATAGTGATGCGCTGCACGCCTTCAAAAAAGAGCTGTCCCGGAGTGAAAAGGCCGGTGTAGATGTGCATGTGTCCGCACTTGATATTTCTGATCCGGACCGCATTCTTATGGAAAGTGAACACCTCAAAAAAGAGGGACTTTTGCCAGATATTATCATCAATTGTGCAGCTATAGTAAAGGGGTCATACTTCCACGAACATACCATTGAAGAGATCGAAAAATCCATTCGCATCAATACTTTAGGCAGTATGTGGGTGGTTCAGACGTTTCTCAGTGATATGATTGAACGCGGTTCGGGCCGGGTCGTAAATATGGGAAGTGCATCCGGATATATCGGCAATCCTAGAATGAGCGTATATGCAT
>JAWVZW010000064.1:0-8542 GCA_033721975.1 Balneolaceae bacterium | reverse complement strand
TCGCTCGGAATTACGCTGATCAAAACCCTATCCAAACAGATTGGTGCGGATGTACAAATCGATACTGAGAAAGGTACCTCTGTCCGCTTCCTTTTTGACCTTGAGCCACTGCTAACCTGATTCTGATGTAGAAAAGGATCTGAGGTAGGGATTTCTTTTTTTGAGCAAAAGAGTAGGAGGGAAGTGGGTTTAGGCAGATTCGAACTGCCGACCTCCACGATGTCAACGTGGCGCTCTAACCAACTGAGCTATAAACCCTCAATCCCAAATATACACTGAACCGCGATTGAATAGCAAAGGGAATGCAATATCTTACTTTCAGCTGAGTTGAAAGGTTCGTATTTTTATCGTCTTTGAACCTATTTGAATTCATGCAAAACAGAAGAGCTGCGAGAGAAGCCGCACTTAAATCAATCTACGCGGTAGAGGTTGGCGAAAATTCTACCCAGGATGTTACCCGATTGATCATCAAGAAAGCTCTGGGTGAAGAATCTGATGCCATTCGATTTGCTGAAAAATTGCTCCTCACCACGGTTGACCATTCTGATGAACATGATCAGATCATCCAGAAACAGATCAATAACTGGGAGGTAAGCCGACTTGCCATCGTTGATAAACTTATATTGAGGATGGCTCTTTCTGAATTTCTTTTCTTTGAGGACGTACCTACCAAAGTAAGCATTAATGAAGCGATTGAGCTGGCAAAAAAATTCTCAACCCGCAAAAGCGGAAATTTTGTGAATGGTATTCTGGATGCTGTTCTGAGTGAATTGAAAAAAGAGGGGTTAATACAAAAGAAAGGCCGCGGGCTGATCGAAAGTTCTGCATCGGAATGAAAAATGATCTGGTTGTTATTGGTGACATTCATGGCTGCGTAAAGTCGATGCGCGCGCTATGGGACAAGCTTAAACCCTGGAAGGATCTTCCGCATGTTTTTGTCGGAGATTACATTGACAGAGGTCCGGACTCCAAAGGAGTAGTCGATTTTATGTTGTCAGCACAGAGTGAACGGCAATGCATCTTCCTGAGGGGTAATCATGAACAGATGCTGCTGGACGCTTATGAAAGGGGCGATGCGTACAACTGGATGATGAATGGCGGTGAGGCGACCCTGAAATCCTATGGTGAAGATATCCGCGTCACCGAACTGCCTGATGACCACATAAAGTTTTATAAGGAATCGAGATTATACTACCAGACGGATGACTATTTTATCGTTCACGCCGGTGCCCCCCCGCATCAAACCATCAAGAAAAGCCTGAAAGACGTGGAAGCATCTAAACAATTCTTTTTGTGGGGCCGGGAACACCTGAATGTCTATCAAACTCCGTGGGAAAAAACCGTCGTTTTCGGTCACACACCCCGTCCCAATCCTATAAACAGGGATAAGATGATCGGCATCGATACCGGTTGTGTATACAATAGAATGGGATATGGAAAATTGACAGCAGTGATTTTACCGGAAACAAAATTTATACAGCAGAAATCGATCGATTAAGCAAGTTTTAATAAAAAATATCATCCAATAAATAATGAGTTTAAAATGCGGTATTGTCGGTTTGCCTAATGTTGGCAAGTCGACGTTGTTTAATGCACTGAGTAATGCCGGTGCTGAATCAGCCAACTTTCCTTTCTGTACAATTGACCCTAACATCGGACTGGTACCTGTGCCGGATCACCGTCTGAAAAAGCTTGAAGAGCTGGTTCAGCCAAAACAGACACTGCCTGCGTCCATCGAGTTTGTGGATATAGCAGGTTTGGTAAAAGGAGCCTCTGAAGGCAAGGGAAAAGGGAACGCTTTTCTTTCCCACATTCGGGAAGTGGACCTGATTGTACATGTGGTCCGATGCTTTGATGATGATGATATCATTCACGTTGAAGGATCAGTTGATCCTGAAAGAGATATACGCATCATCGAAGATGAGTTGATACTCAAGGATCTGGAATCGGTTGAGAAACGGGTTGACAATCTGAAAAAGCAGTCGAAGAGCGGAGATAAAAAACTTCTGGCCCAGCTCCATACCGTCGAAAAACTGGCTGAACATCTGCAAAACGGGAATACTGCTCGAACATTTGAGACGGATCAGGAATCCGCAGATGCATTTAAAGACCTGTTTCTGCTGTCAGGGAAGCCCGTTCTTTATGCCTGCAATGTATCCGAATCGGATGTCAATGATGGAAATGAATATGTAACTACCGTAAAACGTATTGCTGAAGAATTTGGCGACGAGGTTGTAACATTCTGTGCCAAAATAGAAGCTGAAATTGCCGAGCTTGATGATGACGAGAAAGAGATGTTTCTGCAGGAGCTTGGCCTTGAAAACTCAGGACTCGACAGGCTGATTCAGGCTGCTTATCAGAATCTTGGTTTGATCACTTACTTTACTGCCGGCCCTAAGGAAGTACGTGCCTGGACCATAAAGAAGGGGACCAAAGCTCCCCAGGCAGCCGGCGTGATCCATACGGATTTTGAAAAGGGTTTCATACGCGCTGAAACCATCGCCTTCAGCGATTATGAATCTCTGGGGTCAGAAAAAGCGGCCCGAGATGCAGGTAAAATGCGACAGGAAGGCAAGGAGTATCTTGTGCAGGATGGAGATGTGATGCTGTTCAGGTTTAACGTCTGATCCGGCAGTATTAAGACTTACTTTCAAGAAAGTCATCCAGTAGAAAAGACTGTGTCACTTTACTTTATTTACCCTTGCCGCTACTCTTACTCTATTGCTGCAACATAGACGGCATCTCTTCATCAGGGCGACGAATTCGGATATCGGCCGTATCAGCCGGTACGCGATAGGGTTCAATTCTGTCATGAACTACCCATGCATCGGGAAAATATTGCTTCAATATTTGTGAGAACTCAATAGCAAGATCCCGATCCCTGAAATCGCCGGCCCGAACCCTGTAATAAGGCTGCCTGAATAAAACATAGGCATTGGGCTGGTACCCGGCTAATGTAGTGTCTGCCCAGGCAATAAATCCATCCCGGGTAGTGTCGGCATGAACCACATCCCTTGTAGATAGAATCTGTACCCTGAAGCCGGCAAATTCATCCACTTCCTGATCCTGAGCTGCAGTCCGGGTGAACATTTCCGGCATCTCATGACTTAGCCTTGAAGACTCGTCAGAGAGAGAATTTCGGGTTTCGTACAACAGCCTCTCGAATTCGCTCAGTTCCTCATATAGAAAATCATCCGCAACTTCATCGGAAATTGGCAGGTAGGGATTTTCATTTTCTGATTCGTCCCGGTCGCTGCTTGTTGACTTCTCTGTGGTTGAACAGCTGTTGATGGTGATTATTACCACCAATAAGGCGAATCCTGTAATTAATTTCTTCATTCTTGTTTTCTTTTCAGTTACCTGAGGGGTGCCAGATGGTTTTTATCTCCTGAAATTCCATCAACAGGTACGGAGATTCATGTACTGAATCCGCATAATTTTCAGAATCAACATGATGGACCCGTTTTACGTTTATAGTAGCAAGTTCATCAAGTTGTTTCCTGAAATCGGAGTCGGGTATTCCATTCAGGACACCGTTAACGCTCTTGTGGGATCCGAGGGTCTCGGCCATTTCTTCCCTGAAACCGGATAGTATATTGACAACTCCTCCGGGTACATCCGAGGAATGGAGTACTTCCCCAAAACTGACAGCCGGCAGAGGATTTTTTTCGGAAGCGAGTATTACACAGGTATTACCACCGGCAATTACGGGCGCCAAAAGGGTAACGAAAGAAAGCAGCGGATCTTCGTCCGGTGCAATGATACCGACCACACCGGTGGCATCGGGTACGCTGAAATTGAAATGAGAGCTGGCTACCGGATTAATGGTTCCAAAAACCTGAGCATATTTATCAGTCCATCCTGCATAGTAAATCAGACGGTCAATGGACAATTCAACCTCATATTCCGCTTCCTTCTGCTTCATTCCTGATCGGGTAAGCTCACCTACAAACTGATCTTTCCTGCCTTCAAGCATTTCCGCAATTCTGTAAAGAATTTGCCCGCGATTGTAAGCGGATCGGGAATTCCACCCTGCAAATGCATTTCCAGCAGCCTGAACGGCATCACGGACATCCTTGCGGGTACAGCGACAAGCATTGGCAATGGTTTCATCCCTGGTGTTTTTCACTGCGAATGTTCTGCCGGATTCACTTCTGGGGAATGCTCCGCCAACATAGGTTTTGTACGTCTTCAGTACATCAATTCGTTGCGACATAATAAGATGTTGTAATTATATAAATTTATTTTTGATGCTGATGCGTCAGCTTGAGATAAGGGTAGAGGCCATGCAGTCCGCCTTCCCGGCCCTTGCCGCTTTCCTTATAGCCACCAAAAGGAGACGTAGGATCAAATTTGTTATAGGTATTGGCCCATACCACTCCGCTTCTCACATTCTGGCTGATATTAAAAATCTTGGATCCCTTGTCGGTCCATACTCCGCCGGCCAGGCCGTATGGTGTATTGTTCGCTTTATCCAGGGCTTCCTGTGGTGTACGGAACGTCTGAATCGTGAGTACGGGTCCAAAGATCTCTTCCTGCACAATTCGATGGCTCTGAGCTACGTCTGTAAAAATCGTTGGTTTGCAAAAATAACCCTGGTCCGGCAATGAACTTTCGGACTGATACATCGTTGCACCTTCCTGAACACCCAGTTCAAGATACTCTTTGATTTTTTGATACTGAGCTTTGGAGTTAATGGCACCGATATCTGTATTTTTATCCAGCGGATCCCCGACAATAAGGGTATCCATGCGATCCTTAAGTTTGCGAATCAGTTCATCTGCAATACCTTCCTGAACCAGCAGCCGTGACCCTGCACAGCAGACATGGCCCTGATTAAAAAATATCGCATTGATGATTCCCTCAACAGCCTGATCAATCGGAGCGTCCTCGAACACGATATTGGGGCCTTTGCCTCCAAGTTCGAGTGTATACTTTTTCTTTGTTCCGGCTACTGCCTTCTGAATGGTTTTTCCCACCTCCGTAGAACCTGTAAAGGCTATTTTATCAATTCCCGGATGATCAACAAGGGTAGCCCCGGTCTGACCTGCACCTGTTACAATGTTAACCACACCTGCAGGCAAACCGGCATCCCTACATATTTCAGCAAACTTTAAAGCTGTAAGCGGGGTCGTTTCAGCCGGTTTCAAAACCACGGTGTTTCCGGCAGCCAGGGCAGGAGCAATTTTCCAGGCCAGCATCAGAAGCGGGAAATTCCAGGGTATGATCTGTCCGCACACACCCAGTGCTTCCGGTGTTCTACCGGGAAAAGCGTATTCTAGCTTATCTGCCCAACCTGCGTAGTAGAAGAAATAGGCAGCAGCTAACGGCACGTCCACATCGCGTGACTCCCTGATCGGTTTTCCTCCATCCATGGATTCGATCACCGCCAATTCACGGGATTTTTCCTGGATCATCCGTGCTATTCTGAAAATATACTTTCCTCTCTCACGGCCGGATATTTTGCTCCAAACCTTTTCATACGCCTTGCGGGCAGCTTTTACGGCCAGGTCAATATCCTCGGATGTACCTTCAGCAAATTTTGCCAGCTCCTTTTCATTAGCCGGGTTGATTGTGGACATCAAGCGGCCCTTTTGAGGCTTTACAAATTCACCGTCAATAAAATGACCATACTCATCCTTCAGCTCAACAAAGTCGCTGTCCTGCGGTGCATCACTGTATTCCCAGAATGAAGCAAAATCAAGCTTGAGATCGGAATTGGGTGAAGTCGGTTTGGTTGAACCATTAGGTCCTGAACCACTGATCATTTCTTCTTTCGTGTCAGACATAATAATTGAGTATGGAAATTGGGTTCAATCGGGTAATATTTTACTTACAGATCAATCTTCTGAGAAATATTCTGCCCCTTCATAAATACCGGTATTTTGTTTCACAATCTGCATCAGGAGGTCATTGGTCAATGAACTTGCACCAAATCGGAATCGCTCGGGTGTCAGCCATTCAGCTCCAAGAGTTTCCTTAACCAATACAAGATATTGCAGCGCCTGCTTGGCTTTACGAATGCCGCCGGCAGGCTTCATACCAATAACCTTACCTGTCTTTCTGTAAAAATCCCGAATGGCTTCGAGCATCACAAGGGTTACCGGCTGAGTAGCTGCCGGAGAAATTTTTCCTGTCGACGTCTTGATAAAGTCGGCACCTGCATACATGGCGATGTCGCTGGCTTTTCTGACATTCTCTAAGGTCTCCAGCTCTCCGGTTTCCAATATCACCTTGAGGTGTGCAGAGCCGCAAGCTTCCTTGATTTCTGCAATCTCGTCAAAAACATAATTGTATTCTCCTCTGAGAAAATGTCCCCTCGATATAACCATGTCAATTTCATCGGCTCCCTGATCAACGGCAAACCGGGTGTCACTTAACTTAACGCTGCGGGGCGCCATGCCGGAAGGGAATGCTGTCGATACGCTGGCTACATGGATATCTGTATCGGCGAGAATCTTACTTGCTATGGATACCATGGTTGGATACACACAGACCGCAGCTACGTGGGGGAGTTCCGGCATGGGCGCGTAGGGTGTGCGGGCCTTCGCACACATCTGTATTACTTTGCCTTCCGAATCTTTTCCTTCAAGAGTGGTCAGGTCGATCATGCTGAGCGCCAGTTTCAGGCCCTGCAGCTTAGATTCTTTTTTTATGCTTCTAGTGTTAAGACGTGCCACACGCTCTTCTACACCCACCTTATCTATGGGGACGGTCTGATTAAAATCGGGTACCGTTTCTATGCTCATAATTCATCAATATTCATTAGAAGCTGAAAGGTAAGGAACTTCAATGCCTGGTAAAAACAGATTGGAATAGCTTTGCAACGAATTGATGATCCAATAAACCAAAACATTCAGCAACTGGGTTTCATCACCAATTTCTGTAACTTTGGTTTCCTGTAAATAGACCAAGATTCATTTTAAAATACTACAAATTTGAAGTTTGCAGCTATCCAATATCCGTGTTCTGAAAACATCCGTGAAAATATCGATCGGGCCGAGCATCACATTGTCTCAGCAGCAGAAGCAGGGGCTCGTGTAATTGGCCTGCAGGAGCTGTTCAATACCACCTATTTCTGCCGGGAAATGGAACCGGATTATTTCAACTGGGCAGAACCCATTCCGGGCAAGACGACGGAATATTTCATGGAACTGGCAAAGAAACTGAATGTGATTATCCTTCTGCCGCTATTTGAAAAAAAAGCGTCCGGTGTCTATTTCAATACCCTGGCTGTCATAGAAAAAGACGGAAGCCTGGCTGGTATTTATCGAAAGATGCATATACCGGACGATCCCGCTTTTTATGAGAAGTACTATTTCACTCCAGGTGATCTGGGTTTTAAAGTGTTCGACACTACCGAAGGTAAAATTGGGACCCTTATTTGCTGGGATCAGTGGTTCCCTGAAGCTGCGAGGCTTACAGCCATGGCCGGAGCCGATCTTCTTGTCTATCCTACAGCCATAGGTACACTCCCGGAAGAACATGAAACCGAGAAAAATGAATTTATAGATGCCTGGAAAACAATCCAGCGAAGTCATGCTATTGCGAACGGTTGTTATGTGGCGAGCATCAATCGGGTTGGTGAGGAGGGAGGTACCAAGTTCTGGGGGAACTCGTTTATCTGTGGACCATTCGGGCAAATACTGGCTGAAGCCGATGAGCAGGAAGGATTTGTAACTGCTGATCTGGATATATCCCAGAATGAAAAATATCGCAGAGAGTGGCCATTTTTCAGAGACCGACGGGTGGATGAATACAGTGATCTGAAAAAAAGGTATCTGTAAGATAGTGTCTGTGGTGCGGACCGATCGTCTCGTGAGTCCAACTCTTTTTTTCCCTATCTTTATTTTTTTAAGAAAATCCACTGTAGTTCTAATCATCGATTTCCAAGATTATAAATGAGTTCCTACAATCCGCATAGCGTAGAGTCCAGATGGCAAAAGTACTGGCTTGAAAACAAGACATTTAAAACTCCCGAAGACCACGATAAGCCCAAGTACTATATTCTGGACATGTTTCCCTATCCGAGCGGTTCGGGTCTTCACGTAGGTCATCCGGAGGGTTACACAGCAACAGACATTCTGGCCCGATACAAGAGGATGAAGGGATTCAATGTGTTGCATCCGATTGGATGGGATGCATTTGGTTTGCCGGCAGAACAATATGCCGTCAAAACGGGAACACATCCTCGGATTACGACGGAGAATAATATCAAGCGGTTTCGTGAACAGCTTCAGATGCTGGGTTTTTCATATGATTGGGACCGTGAAGTAAATACCACCGATCCGGACTATTATAAATGGACCCAATGGATCTTTTTGAAGCTTTTTGAGAAAGGCCTTGCCTATGAGGATGAGCAGCCTGTGAACTGGTGTCCGGAACTTGGTACCGTACTCGCCAATGAAGAGGTGATTGATGGAAAAAGCGAAGTGGGCGGATATCCGGTTGTGAGAAAACCGATGAGGCAGTGGGTTCTTAAGATCACAGCGTATGCAGATCGTTTACTGGAGGATCTGGAGGGACTTGACTGGCCCGAATC
>JAWVZW010000063.1:0-8623 GCA_033721975.1 Balneolaceae bacterium | reverse complement strand
GAAAGGAATCTACTTAAAGAACTTCTGCTCTGTTGGTTTAATCGTACCTAGGCATCTCTTAGGGCAGTGGAACGCAGGGTTGGCAAGGTGGAGAAGTCAGACGTCAAACGTCAGACGTCAAACGTGAGTTGGAAGCATGCAGCTTGTACTTCGCACTCTGTACCCTACCTAAAAATCCAGGTCCTTTTTAATTTTTTCAATCAGCTCATCCAGTTCTTTTTCCTTCGAACGAAAGTTGTCCGGAGAGTCCAGATTGCCGTTCACGCTGATATAGAATTTAATCTTGGGTTCAGTACCGGATGGCCGGGCGGATATGATGTAGTCCTCCACGGTTATGAATTGCAGCACGTTGGAGGCAGGAAAATCGATACTGTTCACCTTGCCAGATTCCACGTCCTTTTCTGTCTGATGCATATAATCGCGGATGGTTTTTATCTCAAAGCCGGCAATTTCAGAAGGTGGCTGGTATCTCAGTTTTTCCATGATCTCCCCGATCTCTTCTGCACCCTTCTTGCCTTTCTTGGTCAGAGAAATCAATTCTTCTTTATAGAAACCGAATTCGGCATAGACGTCGATCAGTGTTTCATACAGGGAGCGTCCCTGTTCCTTGTAATAAGCGGCCATCTCAGCGATCATGGTGCATGATACCACCGCATCCTTATCACGTACGTGGTCGCCTACAAGGTACCCGTAACTCTCCTCACCCCCTGCAATAAAAACTTCTTCTCCAAGCTTCTTCGTCATCAGATCCCCAATGTACTTGAATCCGGTGAGTACGTTATAGCAGGTCACATCAAAAGTCGACGCAATTCTGTCGATCAGGTAGGTAGTTACAATGGTCTTGACGATATATTCATTGCCGCGAAACAAGCCGGCCTCTTTCCATGCCGAAAGCAGATAGTAAAACAGGAGAACAGCTGTCTGATTTCCGTTCAGCAACTCAAATTCACCTTTCTCATTCTTTACGGCAATTCCTACACGGTCGGCGTCGGGGTCGGTGGCCATCACCAGGTCGGCATCGGTTTTTTGGGCCTGATCAAGCGCCATGCTGAGGGCTTCCTTTTCCTCCGGATTGGGATAAACTACCGTGGGAAAGTCACCGTCAATCACACACTGCTCTTCTACGAGATTTACATTGGTGAATCCGAGCTTTCGAAGTGCGCGCGGTACAATATCGACGGCTGTTCCATGAATGGGTGAAAAGACAATATTCAGGTCGTGCTGCTTCTGAATCACATCCCTGTTTACGGATTTGGAAACTACCGTATCGATAAACTTCTCATCCATCTCAGCACCGATCATTTCGATGAGATCCTCCTTCCCATCAAAATTTACCTGATCAACGCTTTCAATAGCCTGAACTTCGCGTATGATGTTCTTATCGTGCGGGGGCAGTACCTGGCAGCCGTCATTCCAGTATGCCTTATATCCGCTGTACTCTTTTGGATTGTGGGACGCAGTAAGCATCACACCGCTCTTGCAGCCCAGTTCGCGGATTGCATACGAAAGCTCCGGAGTAGGCCGAAGCGATTCAAAGTAATAAACCTTGATTCCGTTTGCGGAAAATACATCCGCCACAACGCGGGCAAATTTGGTCGCATTATTCCGGCTGTCATGTGCAATCGCTACGCTTATCTCCTCTTCCCCATATACCTTTTTCAGATAGTTACTGAGCCCCTGTGTAGCCATGCCCAGGGTATATTTGTTCACGCGGTTCGTTCCCACACCCATAATGCCCCGAAGCCCTCCGGTACCAAACTCCAGGTCCTTATAAAACGCGTCAGTCAACTCTTCATATTTCTCCTCATCCAAAAGGGTCCGAAGAGTCGACTTCGTCTCGTCGTCATAATTTCCTTCGAGCCAGGTATTGATTCTTTTTTTAACGTTCTGATCAAGTTCTTTCATGAAAGCTATCCGTTTCGGTTGGGATAAGATTTATTTATGGAAGGTAAAGAAATGAAAAGGCTGATTAAAAAGGGATTAGGAAAAATCCATCAGCTAAAACATGATAGTGACGAATTACTGCCCGAATCCGCCTTCTGGCTGCACGTAAATTTTATAGCTGCCTGGATCAAGCTGAACCGTGCCCTCCGGATTCAGTCTGGTTTCGATACCGGTCAGAGCATCCTGATAGTTCCCGGGAAACAGATTTTCCTGGAACTGCACGGTTTTGTCATTTTCGGAGAAATTGAAGGCTGCAAATACCTTATTTCCCTTTTTCTCTCTAACGAAACTGAGAACCTTGTCCTCATTGTCATTGGGAACGCGGATCATTCTTCCGCCCCATGTGCCATGCCAAAGTGCTGGATTTTCTTTCATAATCCGGATCAATTTTCGATATAGATCACCTATCGGGTGATCCTTCCATACGATCGGATCCTTTTCAAAAAATGCCAATGCCCGTTCATTTCCGGCTTCCTGACCATTATAGATCAAAGGCATTCCCTCACCTATCACCGATAATGCGATAGCCGCATTAAGGGAATTCCCAAAATTTTCAAACATGGTTCCTTCCCAGGCATTTTTATCATGATTGGTCACAAAGGTCATCCGGATTGCCTCCTCAGGATATGCACGCTCATTCCAGGAGTAGTACATATAGAGTTTCTGAAGTGATTCTCCACCGGTTGATACTGCCTTTACAGCCTCCCACCAGCTCCAAGCATAGGTCATGTCAAACGCCTCTTCATGAAGATCACGTGTATCCCATTCAGCCAGCATAAAAACCGGTTTTATGGCTTCCAGATCCTTGCGCAGGGCTGACCAGAAGTCGTTGGGCACAAATCCGGCTACATCCATTCTGAATCCATCAAATCCGACCTCCCTGATCCAGTACTTCATGGCTTCCGCCATATATTCCCGCAATTCAATCCGGCTGTAATCCAGCTCAATGATATCATCCCAGTCCCACCAGGGTGTCGGCCGAAAGTCTCCTTTCCAGTCACGTGCATACCATTCGGGGTGTTCCTCAACCAGCGGATTGTCCCATGCGGTGTGGTTTGGAACCCAGCCCAAAATCACTTTAAAACCTAAATCATGGGCCTTTTTCAAAAAGTGTTTCAGGTCGCCCAGGGTACCAAACTCGGGATTTACACTGTAATAATCCCTGACTGAATAAGGACTGCCCAATGTTCCCTTTCGATTCACCTTTCCGATTTCATGAACGGGCATCAGCCACAGGATATCGACTCCCAATTTTTTTAGTCTGGGCAGATGGGCTTCAGCAGCGCGAAATGTACCCTCCATGGTAAACTGACGCGTATTAATCTGATAAATGGCAGCGTTTTTCGCCCACTCCGGTGTTGAGATTTTTACAAAGGGGGTTGGCTTGTAAGAACTCTGCATGCATCACTGGCTTGACTGAGATTGCGGAATTGGAATCTAAGACTAATCGCACAATGATGGTAATCAGGTTGAAACAAACAGTCGATGTATAGATTTAAGCAGCCGGACAGAAATGGTCATTAAACGGTATTCCGGTCTACTTTTTTGAGATTATATATTCTCGGGTCCGGTATTTCTAATCTCAGTAGGACTGCTGTTCATTCAGCAATTCATTTCGTCTCACCCTGTTCTGGAGGACCCGCAGATAGTCTAAAGCTTTCTTTTCTCCATAGTCTTCATAAGCTGTTCGCACCCACATGATCGCTTCATCCAGATCACCATTGATTTCAGATATGATACCCATATTGTAGTGAGCCCGGCCCGCAATTTTTCTGTCTGAATGATCTGTCAGGCGAAGCCAGATATCTCCGGCGCCGTCCCAGTTACCCGTTTGGGCTCTGCGCTGGGCCAATTCAAAGAGATCGTGTCCTTTTACAAAATACTCACGTCTCACCCGTGTATAGAAGGGTACGATGCGATCCGCATACATCAGGCCCATATCTCTGCTAATCGCCTGCACAGCCTCGGTTCGGCCTGTCACTGCTTTTACCGCTTCGGCCGGGTTGATCCCGCTGCCGGATGTTATGACTCTATTATTCTGGATAAATTCATCCAGGACCAATCGGGCTTCAACATCGTAAATTCTCCAGCCTCCGGTCACCATGGTTTCAACCGATGCGAGATGCTCCAATGCAGGTATCTGTACACCAAGCGGCCCTTCTACCATAACCCGTCGGGTGGAGTAGCTGATGTCCGAATCGGTGTTATAAAACTCCAGTGAAAAAATTGCCTCTACATCATACTCTTCACTCAGCTGCTCTACCTGCTCCCAGCTGAGAGGGGCCGGAAAGGTGCCATAAGTTGGGTTATTGGTTTTACCTGCCTCGATACGCTCCACAAGAACAAAACGGTCATTCATTTCCAGTTCATCTGCCAGGGCTGACTGAGAAGTCAGTGCACCCAGACTATCCAGCTCCGGTCCCTTCAGCGAAAAGATCTGATCCAGCGTCTCAAGGGCGCCGGAGTTGCCGCCCGATTGTGATCTGCTCATAACACCCACCCGGTCAATGCCCGGTGCCAGGGAAACCTCTGCAGGTTCCAGTACGCTGAGTGTCAGGGAATTTGTGGCGCTGCAGCCGGTAAGAAAAACCGCAGCAAGAATTAAAAACCATCGTTTCAGATGCATCGGCATATAATCTTATGAATAAACGGATTGATTAACAGAATGACCTATTTCGGTGCTAATTGTTACATCCAGATTCCTCAGCATAAACGAAAAAAAACCACAAAACGTCTTTCTGTATAGTGCCCGAAACCGGTACGCGAGGAATAAATTCCTCGCTCGTGTGTATCGTCCTTCGGACTTATTTTTCCTATCAATTAAAACCCGGATGCTTGAAGCTTGTGGTTTGCAACTTGATGCATGTTTCCTGCTCCTTCTGCATCTTGATTGCAGCCTTAGCCTGAATCACCCCCGCGAGGAATAAATTCCTCGCTCGTATTTGTCGTCCTCCGGACTTATGATTCCGATCTATTACAAAATTTGAGGCTTAACCCTCCACCTTGTCGCTCATATCCCCACCGTAAAGGTTTTGCTCATCAGCATATTTCCTTCAGAATCCAGCACATCCACGCTCCACTCTCCTGTCCAGTCAGAGAAAATGGTCTTCGAACTCCAGGTTCTCCAGCTGGAATTTCGTACAGGTAGATCTACCGTAGCCATCTCTACGCCGTCGAGATACCAGATATGGGTTATGGTAGTCTCGTCTTCAGCTCCTGAGATCCTGGTAAAACAGAACACCTGTTCTACATCAGCCGGAAAGGATGTACCCGGATTAACGATTTCACGATTCTCAACAGCTGTTCCAAACTCAAACTCTTCAACAGTGAGTGACTGTGATACTGCTGCAGTTTGCAGGGAAAGAAATAGAATTGCCGTTATGAAAAATGATTTCATGATTTTCACCAGACGTTTTTATTTAGGTTTATCAGATTACAGTATTGACCGTTGTACTGAAGCACAGCCTGAAATTCTCTCTCATTTCAGTATACAAAATGTATGTGATATTCAGAATGAGAATGCTTGGGGTAATCGCAGGGTACATTCAAAGTTTTAGTGAAATTCTGAATCTTTTCTCCTTAAATGAACCTTTATTCGGATATCCTGTAATTCATTGGTTCATGCCTATTTATCGAAGTTTTATTAAATTGTTTCGCCGCAGAACGAATTTGAATCTATAATGATTAACAGGTCAAGTTCCGATACACGTGGCTTAACGGTGCTATCTCAAACTACATAGCTAAACAATGCTGGCTTCATTGCGAAATTTCGGTCTGGTACTGGTGCTGATCCCTTTGCTTTTGGGGATCTCAGTGCTCCATACCATTGATTTAAGCTTGATTGCACCTGTGCCCATTGAACAAACGCAAACAGATAGTATACCCGATTCTTTTGCCGAGACACTTGAAGAAATAGGCAAGGAAGATGACCTGTATACCCGGTATGCTGGTTTGCTTTTGAATACATCAGAAACCGGAAACGGTATTTTAAATAGTTCTTTAAAGCCAAATCTTATTTTCCTGGTTCTCACCCCTCCTCCCGACCGGGCCTGACCAGCAGCATCTCTCTTATAGAAAACTAGTGTAAAATCATTGCATTCCAGCATGAAAAGGCCGCAAGAATAATGATTCTGCACCCCGGATCAGTTCAGGCATATCTTTAAAAGAGGATTTTTGATCTCCAACCTTTCCTGATCGATGCTGTTCGTCCCAATAAAACTTTACCAAAACTGTATCCAAACCTATATCAAAACGATAAATCATAAAAACATGAAAAACTTATCAACTGTACTCAAAGGACTCATTCCTGCACTCCTGCTCATCTTTACAGCTTGTTCAAATTCAGACATGAATTCACAGACTGCCACATCCGAAACTGAGCTTTCTGACGATGTTGTTACACAAGAAGATCAGGCAGCTCTCACTCCTGAAGAAATACTGGAGGGAATGAGAGAGGGAAATGAGCGTTTCGTAAACAATAACCTGACACCAAGAGATTACTCTTCGATGGTAAGCCAAACCACCGGCGGACAGTATCCGGAAGCGATCGTTATCTCCTGTGTTGATAGCCGGGTGCCTGTCGAGCAAGTGTTCGACAAAGGTGTGGGTGACATTTTTGTGGCCCGTGTTGCCGGAAATTTTGTGAATGAAGACATCCTTGGCAGTACAGAATTTGCTACAGCCGTGGCCGGATCCAAGGTCATCATCGTAATGGGGCACGAACACTGCGGTGCTGTAAAATCAGCCATCGATGATGTTCAGATGGGCAACATTACTGCCATGCTTTCTAAAATCAAGCCTGCCGTTGAACGCGCAGCTGATGGGTTTGAAGGCGAAACCACCAGCTCAAACGATGGTTTTGTTACGGACGTAGTGAATACAAATGTTCGCTATACGATTGAACAAATGCGTGAGCGAAGCCCTATTATCGCACAGCTTGAGCAAAACGGAGAGGTTGTGATCGCCGGTGCCTTTTATGACCTGGATACCGGGCGGGTTACATTTCTTGACTAATTGCTTCTAACTGCCAGTTCAAGTACATCTTAAAGTGCGTTTCCGGGAGTATTCAGTGCCAGACTACTGTACTCTACGGAGCGCACTTTTTTTATGGAAATAATTGAAGGTCAGTTTGGCCGGAGTGTGACAGTTTCAGAATTGCTGCTCTATCTTATTATCACCAATCTACTTCTTCAGGGATTCGTACTCCTTTTTAAGTACATCGGCCGAATGGGCCAGTTTTTCCTGTTCATCAGCAGTCAGTTCCGTACCCACAATAGATTCAACTCCATGCTGGGATAACAGGCAAGGAGTTGCCAGGCTGATGCCGTTAATGCCATACTCGCCTTCGAGATGATAGGAAACCGTGAGTACCCTTCGCTGGTTCTTCAGAATTGCACCCACTATCTGAGTCAGTGCCAGACCTACCCCAAAATTGGTGGCTCCCTTATAATCAATAATATGATATGCAGAATTGCGCACTTCCAACTCTATGTCTTCCTTTTTCTGTTTCCAGTCTTTGATACCAAGCTGTGTACTGTATTCATCCAGCTGTACGCCGGAGATATTGGCCATAGACCACGCAGCAAATTCACTGTCACCATGCTCACCCAGGATATAGGCGTGAATACTACCTACATATACATCAAAAAATTGACTTAACAGGTATTTAAACCGGGAACTGTCGAGCACGGTACCCGAACCGATCACGCGGCTGCGATCCCAGCCGGAGCGTTCAAGGGCAATTTTTGTGAGAATGTCCACAGGGTTCGTGACCACTACAATAACCGCCTGTGAATTGACAGCCGTGATCTGATCCACAATCCCCTCAATGATCGCACTGTTCTTCTTCAGAAGGTCGAGCCTGGTTTCTCCTTTTTTCTGTGCCGCACCCGCAGTAATTACGATCACATCCGCATCAGCATAATCCTTTTCAGTACCGGCATAAATATCGATGGTGGGATAAAACGGAAGACCATGTGCAAGATCCAGCACCTGTCCTTTGCATAACTCTTCATTCAGGTCGATAAGGCATATTTCATCTGCGGAACCATTTTGCGCCATGGCATACGCAAATGTTGCGCCTACAGCTCCGGCTCCAACGATGACCACCTTACGTGATTGCCAGTGATGTTGATTTGATTGATCCATATTCCTTTTAATACAGTTTGTCCAAAATTGAATTCTTATGACGGGTTTTAATACCAGATATTGATTCCAACTTCATCCCGGGCCGATCCGTTTCGGCTGGATTTATTTTATAGCTGTACATAAAAAGTTACGTATAAGAACGCCGAAAAGTGAACTTTATCATCTTGCTATGATGACGTGAGGTCAGACATGTTGCTGTCTTCTCATACCTTTCCCGGTTTTTTTCTATGTTAATCTGCAGAACCAAATGCATTGAATATCATGAGTTCCGTTCGCATTCGTCTTGCTGAAG
This sequence comes from Balneolaceae bacterium, assembly GCA_033721975.1. GTDB lineage: Bacteria > Bacteroidota > Rhodothermia > Balneolales > Balneolaceae > Rhodohalobacter. The sequence goes on along the minus strand of JAWVZW010000063.1, from coordinate 240 downwards.
ATTCAGATAACGACCAGATTCAGGCTTTATCCAGAAGGTGTCTGCAGGAAGGGATCATTACATTCTTTGTAAACCGTTCACCGCGGTTTAATACCCTCCATCGAATTCTGGACCCCGATTCGTGGCATTATGTAGTGGAAGATGACGGCAGGATTGTAGGTCAGGTAGGCGTGATACATTTTGAGGCTACTCTTTCAGGCAAAAAAAGGAAATTTGCCTACATGATGGACCTGCGCCTGG
>JAWVZW010000062.1:0-8655 GCA_033721975.1 Balneolaceae bacterium | reverse complement strand
TTTACCCACTCATTCTGAACCGATTCACGCAATTCCGGGTCCAGTCCGCCATGATAAGCCCGGGCTGAAATTCCCGCAGATGAGAGACGGTCTGCTTTCTCCTCGCAGTCTTTACGTGTATCGGTATACACAATGCCGCTTCCCCTGTGAACAGCTTTCCTGACGGCATTCATGAACACATCGTGCTTTTTTTCCGCAGCCGTGACCCACCACTTCAGATTCGGGCGGCTGAAACCGGCAGAAACAACTGCCGGATCCTTGAATTGAAGCGATTCCAGGATATCTTTTTTCACTTCCGGGGTTGCCGTGGCGGTGAGCGCCATCCAGCGAACCGATTCAGGCAGATCGCTTAAAGCGGATCGAATATCCCGATAGGCAGGACGAAAATCGTGGCCCCATTCAGATATACAATGTGCCTCATCCACGGCCACCAGTGAGATGTTTAGATTTTGGAGCTCATTTTTCCACCGGTCTGAATCCAGTCTTTCCGGTGACACATAGAGCAGACGGTACATACCGTTTCGGGCATTTACAAGCCGCTGCTCCACTTCACGAAGCGGCAGCGTGCTGTTAATATAGGCTGCGCGAATCCCATGATTGCCGAGCTGCTCAACCTGGTCCTGCATAAGCGCTATCAGAGGGGAAATAACCAGGGTGAGACCATCCAGGATCAATGAGGGTACCTGGTAGCATAATGATTTCCCCCCTCCCGTAGGAAAGAGCACCATCGTATCTCTGCCCTGCAGGACGCTGCGAATCGCTTCCTCCTGACCCGGCCGGAATGCGTCGTATCCCCAATACTCTTTCAGAGCATCATACGCCTGCTGAATATTTTGATTATGCTGCATTTTCCCGATTAACTGACCTGATATTTACAGAAAGTAAGAAATGATCTTTTCTTCCGGAAAGCGAGTGAATCAGGCGCTTTTATTTTAGCCCGTCAGGATAGCGGTATCGGAAATGCAACTAAGCTCAAGGCCACCCATAACGGCAAATTCCGCAATCAGTTTCTTGCAATGAATTGCCTTCTTTTAGCGAACCATCAGAATTTAAATCCAACACCCAGTTTAAGATAGAGCAGATCTGTTTCAGACCGGCTGATATCGTAGGTTACGCTTCCGTTGTCTGTTGCAATGGAGCCTTCCTGGAGATATTCCGCTTCACTGCCAAACAGGTATCGTGCCGAAACATTTATGTAAACGGACTGAATTGGATTTGTGTCTAGCGGATCAGCGTTTTCATTCATGTTTCGCCACACCCTGAACATGGCACCGCCACCGAATCCGTAGTTCATGGAAAAATCGTCAAAATTGGTATCGCTGAGCACATCTTCGCCACCAAAACGTTCACTTATTGTAGTCTGTGTGAAAAAATAGTTGAAGCCAAACAATCCTTCCAAATACGGCCGCACGACCGCTTCTTTGGTCATTGCCCTGAGCACAATATCACCATTCAGGAGATTGTAGCTGTTTTTCACTCTTACGGTGAGATCCGGAATGGTGGAACTGAGTGGTTCTTCACGGGTGTCGACGCCGAAATTCATAAACCCAAAATCAAAGCCCAACATAAAAGGGGTATTTTCAAACTGGTAGCCGAGTGTAAATCCCACCCCTACACCCCCACGGTCGAGCTGATCACTAAACTCAGCCTGGGGCACACCGACGTTCAGATCGATCGCTCCTTCCCACTGCCTCGCATGGGATGGCTGTACGAAAAGCAGAAAAAAGAGAGAAGAGAGAATAGACAGTTGTATTGTTTTCACGATTCAGTTCCTCAAAGGGTATTAGGTAAGATTAATAGGGTAAATTATAAAAGCTGCTGTTTATCTGAAGCAGAAACTTTTGATAATTGATTGTTTATACATTAAAAAAGGCGCGGCATTGATCCGCGCCCTGTGTACCCTATGGTACGGAGCAACCAAAAAAGAGTTGCAGTATCAGAACATTGATTTTACGTAGTCTTTACGCATTTCCGCAATAGATGCGATGCTGATCCCCACCGGGCAGACCGCTTCGCATTCCGCGAAGTTTGAACAGTCTCCAAACCCTTCTTTTTCCATCTGCTCAACCATGGCTACCGTTCGCTTCTTGCGTTCGGGCTGACCCTGGGGAAGCCTGTTCAGGTGAGAAAGCTTGGCCGCAGTAAAGAGCGATGCAGATGAGTTGGGACAGGCTGCCACACAAGCTCCGCAACCGATACAGGTGGCGTAGTCAAAAGCGGTGTTGGCCGTTTCCTGTTCAACGGGAATGATGTTTGCTTCCGGTGCGGACCCGGTTCTCACGGATACGTATCCTCCCGCCTCAATAATACGGTCGAATGCGGATCGGTCGACCACCAGATCCTTAATTACCGGGAATGCCGCAGCTCGGGGCGGTTCAATCACGATGGTATCACCGTCGTTGTAATTTCGCATGTGTAGCTGACAAGCCGCTGTGAGCCGCTTGGGTCCGTGAGCGCGTCCGTTAATTACCATGTTGCAGGAGCCACAGATTCCTTCCCGGCAGTCGTAATCAAATTCTACGGGTTCTTCGCCTTCCTTGATGAGCTGCTCATTCAGAACATCCAGCATTTCCAGGAAGGACATGTGCTCATTTACTTCATTGAGCTTGTACTCCTGAAAACCGCCTTTGTCAGCAGCGTTTTTCTGACGCCATATTTTCAAATTGATGGTCATCGTACTCATAGTAAATCCTGTTATTTGTAACTTCTTTGTTTCAGTTCCACAAATTCAAAGCTCAGATCTTCTTTGTGGAGTTTGGTTTCAAGCTTGCCGTTCACACCGAGATACTCCCAGGCAGATACATAGGAATAATCTTCATCGTTTCTGAGTGCTTCACCCTCTTCCGTCTGGTATTCATCCCGAAGATGGCAGCCGCAGGACTCATCACGGTCGAGTGCATCTATTGCCATTAGCTCTGCCAGCTCAAAGAAATCAGCAACCCGGTTGGCAAACTCCAGATACTTGTTATAATAATTCGTCTCACCCGGCACACGGACGTTCTTCCAGAACTCTTCACGGAGAGCACGTATTTTTTCGATGGCGCTTTCAAGGCCCTCCTTGCTTCTGGAGATGCCCACGCTATCCCACATGATCTTGCCAAGCTCCCTGTGGAACTCAATCACGGTTTTGTCACCCTGAACGGCTAACAGTCTATCCAGCTGTTCCTGGGATGAACCCGCAGCTTCCGTAAAGGCCGGATGTTCAGTATTCACATCCTCCAGTTCCGCATCGGCCAGATAGTTACCGATGGTGTACGGGATGATAAAGTAACCGTCGGACAGCCCCTGCATCAAGGCACTGGCACCAAGCCGGTTAGCACCGTGATCGGAGAAATTGGCTTCACCGGCCACAAAGAGTCCCGGAATATTGCTCATCAGGTTGTAATCAACCCAGAGACCACCCATGGTGTAGTGAACGGCGGGGAAAATTTTCATTGGTACTTCATACGGATTGTCGTCAGTGATATTCTGATACATATCAAAGAGGTTACCATAGCGCTTTTCGATCGCTTCTTTGCCATCCCGCTTGATGGCGTCACGGAAGTCAAGATACACGGCCAATCCGGTTTCACCCACTCCAAGACCTTCATCCGTAACCATTTTTGCGTTCCTGGATGCCACGTCCCTGGGCACAAGGTTTCCAAAGCTTGGATACCTCTCTTCCAGATAGTAGTATCGATCCTCTTCCGGAATATCATTCGGATGGCGATCATCATCCTTATTGCGGGGTACCCAAACGCGTCCGTCATTTCTGAGACTTTCACTCATCAGGGTAAGTTTTGACTGGTAGTCACCGCTTACCGGGATGCAGGTTGGGTGAATCTGCACAAAACACGGGTTGGCAAAAGCTGCCCCTCGTTTATGGCAGCGCCATGCGGCTGTTACATTTGAATTTTTTGCGTTGGTAGATAGGTAAAACACATTTCCGTAACCACCCGTACAGAGAACGACGGCATCCGCATCGTATCGATTGATAGTACCGTCAACCAGATTCCGGGTGATGATACCCCTTGCCTTTCCGTCTACGACTACAAGATCGAGCATTTCATGCCGCGGGCGATTTTTGATTTTACCTGCATGCACCATCTTCATCATCGCCTGGTAGGCACCGAGAAGGAGCTGCTGACCTGTCTGGCCGCGGGAATAAAATGTCCGTGAAACCTGGGCACCTCCAAAAGATCGGTTATCCAGAAGACCGCCGTATTCCCGTCCGAATGGCACACCCTGAGCTACAGCCTGGTCGATAATATTGTTCGAATTCTCGGCAAGCCTGTAGACATTGGCTTCGCGGCTTCGGTAGTCGCCGCCTTTAATGGTATCGTAAAAAAGTCGCCAGACGCTGTCTCCGTCATTTTGGTAATTTTTTGCCGCGTTGATTCCACCCTGTGCAGCGATACTGTGTGCACGCCGTGCGGAGTCCTGAATACAAAATGTTTCTACATTGTATCCGAGTTCGGCAAGACTGGCTGCCGCCGAGGCACCTGCAAGACCTGTGCCCACAACAATGACCTTATGTTTTCGCTTGTTGTTCGGCGCCACGAGTTTGATGTCGCGCAGGTAATGGCTCCATTTCTCTTCTAACGGTCCGGGGGGTACTTTGGAATCTAATTTCATCGTAGTTGTGATGTATGCAATTAAAAAGGGATTATTCGCAATGGATAAGCGCAGCCTCACAGCCGCCGCCAAAATAGATGTAGATCGGAATAAAGAGAAAACCTACAGCCAACAGTACGGCAATTAGTCCGCCGATGGTATACATGGCAGCAGATGCTTTTTTACTGGTCATTCCGAGCGAAGTAAATGCGCTCCACACACCGTGGCCCAGGTGAGTACCCAGCAGCAGCATGACGAATGCATATCCAAATGCGTAAACCGGGTTCTGAAAGGTTTCGAGTACAAGGCTTTTGATATCGTGAGTCTCCTGGCCGTCAATAACAACGGTGCCTGTATCACCCAGGGCAAACGTGTTGATATGAAAAATCACAAAAATAAAGAGCACAACACCTGTGAACGCCATACTTCGTGAACTCAGGCTTTGCCTGCTGGGTCCGCCCTTGCTGGTGTACACTTCGTAAGATGTTGGCCGGGCTTTTCGCCGCTTGAGCCAGATGGAAATACCAATCCAGGTGTGGATAAGAAAGACGGCTAGGAGGCCTATTCTTGCAACCCAAAGAAGCGGTCCAAAATTATGAAGCACCATGGAATAGCGGTTCATTGCATCCGGTTCACCAAAGATGGCTAGGTTACCCCCAAGGTGAAAGATGACGAATAGAACCAAAAATACACCTGTTGCCCCCGTGAGAATTTTACGCCCTACCTGAGATGTGGCGGCTTGTAATAAAGTTGGCATGCTGTAGATTTTGATTAATTACTGATGAATGAGCAATCCTGAATGCTAACAAGAAAATTTGTCACTCAGTTTCTTAATTCATTAGAATAAAAGTCGCCCCTTTTGCCTTAAAAGGCAAGGTTGATACGATCCCAATCCTTCTTCGTTCTTATTCAGAAAAGGTCTAAATTGTGAGCCGACCCAACATTCAACCAATTCAATCACGTGCAAACCGTTACAGTTACCGGACACAGTGATTATCGTGATAAAGGATCCCGTTTTTATGGATTTCTTGCCGCAAGCGAATCGGTTGAGCAGGCAGAAAAAGTGCTCGAAAAGCTAAAAAATGAGCATCCAACGGCCACTCATCACTGCTATGCATGGCGGATCGGGCTCGATGATATCGGCGAATACAGCCAGGATGACGGAGAACCCTCCGGTTCGGCAGGACTTCCGATTCTCAATGAACTGCGATCCCATGATCTTATAAATTGTATTCTGATCAGTGTTCGGTATTACGGCGGCACAAAGCTCGGCAAGAAAGGGCTTATTCATGCTTACGGTACTTCGGCCAGGATGAGCATTGATAATGCAGTGCTGGGCCGGGTTGTACAGATGCAGCGATTCAGAATCGAGTATCCATACTCACTTCAGCCCGCCATCGATAAACTCAGGCATGATTTCGCAGTTCAGGAACTGGACGCCTCCTATCTGGAACATGTTGAACTGATCCTGGGCGTACCCATTCAGCAGCTGGGCACTTTCCGCAAGGCACTTGCCTCTATTGAACATCAACTTATCGGTTATGACGAGCTTGACAGGACTTATATAACAAGTTGATCCACTTAAATGCGTGCTGAATCTGAGCTCGAAGGTTCTTACCTTGGCAAAAAAATTTCTTATGAAGATTTATACAAAAAAGGGCGACAAGGGCAACACCTCACTATTTGGGGGCAAAAGCGTTCATAAAAGCAATCAACGCATTGAAGCCTATGGAACCGTTGATGAACTGAATTCCGTGATCGGTACCGTGCTTACTCATGAGCTTAGCGAAGAGGGCCGTAAAATACTGAATGACATTCAGCATCAGCTTTTTATTCTGGGAGCCGACCTGGCAACGCTTCCCGATAAGAAAGCCAAGATAGAACGGATTGGCGCGGATCACATCTCACATCTCGAGCAGACCATTGATCATCTGGATGAACAGCTTCCGGCCCTGACCCATTTTATTCTTCCCGGGGGATGCCCTGCCGGAGCAGCATTGCATATGGCCAGAACCGTTTGCAGGCGTGCAGAACGTCGGGTAGCAGCCCTGAAACAGGTTGATTCGGTATCGGATGAATGCATTATCTATCTTAACCGCCTTTCGGATCTGCTTTTTGTCATGGCCCGGTTTGAGAATCAGGAAGCCGGTGAAACAGAGACTCCATGGATCTCCCGAAAGTAGTATCTGCGAAAATCAGTATTTAATATTCAAACTTATCTATTACAGACCTTATGGCGTTAATGATTTCAGTCTCCGGAATCCGGGGCATATTCGGTTCGCACCTCACACCTGAAAACCTGGTCTCATTCACAGCTGCATACGGCACCCTATTAAACGGCGGTACCGTAGTGCTTGGGCGGGATTCCCGCGTAACGGGCCAGATCTGTGAAGACATTGTCTGTGCCACGTTACAAAGTGTTGGCTGCGATGTGATCAAGGTAGGTATTGCCCCCACACCAACAGTGGCTATGGGAGTTCTGAAGCACCGGGCAGCGGGAGGAATCATACTTACAGCCAGCCACAATCCTGCAGAATGGAATGCACTGAAGCTGCTGAATGAAAAAAGTGAATTTCTGGATGCTGAAAAGGGAAAACAGGTAATCGAACTGTCAAAAAAGGGAGATTTTTCTTACTGCACCTACGACAAGATCGGGTCGGTTAGCGAAGATCCTGAAGCGATTCAAAGCCATATTGATACCATCCTTGAACTCCCCTATATCGATGCCGACCTGATCCGAAAAAGAAAATTCAGTGTTGCCGTGGATGCGGTAAACGGTGCCGGCTCCCTGGCCATCCCGATGCTTTTGGAGAAGCTCGGAGCAACCGTTCACAAGCTGAACTGCGAACCCAACGGCATCTTCCCTCACAATCCGGAGCCCCTGCCCGAGCATCTTACCGAAATCTGCAGCTTCATTAAGGCCACACCCTGCGATCTTGGAATTGTTACAGATCCCGATGCTGACCGGCTTGCACTGGTTGATGAAAATGGTCGGCTTTTCGGCGAGGAATACACCCAGGTTGCGGCTTTTGACCTAATGCTCAGCAAAAAGCCCGGAGATACGGCTACCAACCTATCCTCCTCCCGCGCGTCCGATGACATCACTGAAAAATACGGACATGTTTGTCATCGCTCTGCAGTCGGAGAGATCAATGTAGTCAAAGTTATGCAGGAGAAAGGAGCCGTAATCGGCGGCGAAGGCAATGGCGGAGTCATCAATCCTGACCTCCATCCAGGACGTGATGCACTGGTGGGTACGGCAATGGTACTGCAGCTGCTGGCGGAGCGAGACATCACCGCATCAGATTACCGCGACTCCCTCCCGCATTATGAAATGAGTAAGCAAAAAGTACAGCTGGCGGATCTGGGAATGGATGCCGATGATCTTTTGATGGAAGTAGCCACCCACTACAGCAGTCAGAATCCGGACCGCACCGACGGGGTCAAAATCAATTTTGATGAGGGCTGGGTTCATTTCAGAAAATCAAATACGGAACCGATTGTACGAGTGTACAGTGAAGCCTCTTCTTCCGGTGAAGCTGAAGAGCTGGCTTCAGACGTCCTCAAGGTACTTCGCGGCTCCTGATTATGCTTTATAGGGAATGTACCGCAAGTTCTTCTTTGTCTTTTTGATTCGAAATCTTATTCTCATGCAAGTTTCAGATTAACCAAAAGCATCGCATGATTACTTCAATGACCGGTTTTGGCCGCGGCGAATCCTCATCTGACGGATTTTCAGTGACCGCGGAGGTAAAAACCCTAAACAGCAGATACCTGGATATCTCTGTGCGAACGCCCCAGGCAATTCAGGACAGGGAGCTTGCCATCAAAGAGTTTGCCCAAGATAAGCTCTCGAGGGGAAAAGTGAATATCAACATCAACCTGGAACGGACCGGCGGACGTCAGGCTGATATCCAGCTCAACTCCGAACTGGTTAAGGGATACGGTCTTGTTCTACGTGAGCTGAAAGAGGTATCCGGAATTGAAGAGCCGGTACAAATCAGTGATATCCTGCAGTTCAGCCATCTTTTTGAAACCCGAAAAGAGGATGAAGAAGAGGTT
>JAWVZW010000061.1:0-8849 GCA_033721975.1 Balneolaceae bacterium | reverse complement strand
AGAAGACCACTGAAAACGGCACCGCCGTATGCGGGAAGGGATACCGAAGACCAGTCTGTTTCTCCGGCATGGGGGATGGCCAGAATAAAAAGTGACACGGCTCCAACACTGGCCATCATTGTGGAAAACTGAAGTGGACTATAGCGCGTCAGAAATCTTTTAGACAAAATCGTATACAAAGCCCATACGATGGCTGCCAATACTATGACCACATCACCCGTAAAATTTTCTGACTCAAATGTAAGCCGGTTATTTCCAAACAGAATGATCAGCAGAACTCCGGAAAAGGCTAAAAATACACCGATTCCTTTGAGCCGGTTCATAGACTCGATGGATGAAATGTGTGAAAAGACTGCTACCCAGATGGGAATGGTACCCAGCATCACAGCAGCGTTGGCTGCGAGTGTCAGGTCAATCCCCACGATAAAGAGCCATTGATAGAGAAGATTACCACAAAGACCCATTGCCAGTAAAGGCAGCCAATCCTTTTTGACTGGTTTAAACCAAGCTTTTCTTTTTGCTAGCACCAGCCACATAAAAGAGGCGGCCAGCAAAAAGCGGATAGCGTTAAAACTATACGGGTCAATTTCTGAAAGGCTGGCTTTAACCACCGTAAAATTCAGTGCCCAGACAACGGCAATAAACAGCAGTGAAAGCTCGGTAAGTAGCTGGGGTGTAATTTTTTTCATGCGGTTTTTAACAAGCCCGAATATAGAACATTCAGGAGGAATAATCCCTGAAGGTGATATTTAGATATTAATATGACAGAATACACCCGGCTCCGGGGAATGGAAGCGCATCCGGAAATATCTTTTGATAATTGTTGGGAACTATTTGGGATTAATGGTAGTTTTTGACTCTCATTCATAAAATGACTGACAGTCAAAAATGAACAAACTTAGCAGAAAAGAAAGGGAAAAAGTTGCCCGTCGTGAATCAATCATCGACGCTGCAGAAGAACTTTTTTCCGAAAAGGGATTTGATGGTGCCACCATGGAAGATGTGGCTGAACGTGCTGAACTGGGCAAAGGCACGCTCTATCTGCATTTCAAAAGCAAGTCATCAATATTTTTGGCTATCTGTGAAAGGGGCTCATCTCAGTTAAACAAGATATTGGGCAAGGTGCTTACGGAAGATGTAAGCGGAATCGAGATGGTAAAAAAAATGGGTTTTGCCTATCTGGAATTCATCAAAAAGCACCCGATCTATTTTTCCGCATTCATTTTTCATGAGACTCTCATGGATGACGACAACCTAGCCGGGAGCAAGCTGGCCGCAAAATGTGAGGATCATGCACGTGAAGCAATGGCCTATATTGTTCGTGCGCTTCAGATTGGCATGCAGGACGGATCCATTCGGGAAACGATTAATCCGAGGGAAATGGGCCTCATCATTTGGGGAGCATCCAAGGGCGTGGTCCACATGGCGTTTCTCAAAGAAAGCAGAAATCATTTGAAAATTCTGGACGATGTGTCATTCAGTCTCGATTCTCTTCTTGAAAATTTAATCACACTCATTGGTGCCGGTCTACAGACCAGTGACTCTCAGTCATTAAAGAATGTAACTAATTGAAACAGCAAACGTATTTCGTAACTGATTTGATCAACCAAAAAATTCGGGTCATAAGGGAAATGACTAAGATAGAATTCAATAAGAATTTACTAAATAGGCACTCGATGTATCTGAGTGTGATGCTGTTTGCGGTTATTGCATTAACGACTTTGGCACCGGCTGCAATGGCGCAGAATATTCAGGTTCAGTTACCCGACCAGGCAAGGATTACGATTGAACAGGCTGCAGAACTTGCTGTGGCAAACAACCCGGAAGTTAAGCGTGCACTGTTATCAGTTGACGATGCTGATCAGCAGGTAAGGCTTGCCTGGAGTGAGGTTTTGCCGGAGATATCGACATCTGCAACCTATACCCGGAACATTGAGATTCCCGTTAACTTCGTTCCGGCGCAGGTTTTTGATCCCAACGCACCTCCCGGTGAACTGATTCCGTTGCAGTTTGGTACGGATAATAACTGGCAGGGTGGTGTTACGGTTTCTCAAAATATATTTCGCGGTGATGCCATAGTCGGTATAAGCAGCTCTTCCATGTTTAAGTCTGCACAGGAAGAAAATCTGAGAAGCGTGGCGCAGCAGGTGATTACCAATGCCCGCAAGGGATTTCATGCGGTATTAATAGCTGAAGAACAGCTCCGATTGCAGGAGGCTGTGATCGAAAGGCTCCGGTCCAATTTAAATGAAAACAGGGCAAGGCTTCGGGAAGGACTGATCGATGAATATGACGTGCTTCGGCTGGAAGTTCAGCTCGCAAATGAGGAGCCGCAGCTTAAGGATGCGGAACTGAATGTTGAGGAGGCTTACCGGAATCTGAATGAAATTTTGGGCTTGCCGGTAGATACCCCACTGAATGCAGTAGGGAATCTGTCTGAATTTGATCTGAATCAAAGTGAGGAAACTGAAGGCGAGAATGAAAGTCTTTACCGTTTAACGATGGCGACTCCGCTGCCAAATCTTGAACGCAATGAACTGATCGATCTGATGAGATCTCAACGGGGCGACCTGAGGGTTCTGGATATGCAGGGAGAGCTGAAAGACCGCGAAATTCTTGCGATCAAAAGCCGTTTCCTGCCTACCATCAGTGCAGATTATAACATGCAGTGGACGGCAGCACAGCCCGGAACTCCGAGGCCGTTTGAAAACAGCGTACGATTTCAGACCCTTGTCTTTAATGTAAGCCTTCCCCTGTTTACCGGTTTCGAAAGACGATCCAACCTTGCCATCGCACAGATCGAGAGAAAGGATATTGATGTTCAAACCTGGGCAACTGAAAAGAGTGCTATAAACCAATATGAAACGGCGTCGGGAAGGCTCATGAACCTGCGTGAAACAGCCGGATCCAGACAATTTGCCGTTGAAGAGGCCAGGCGCGGCCTTGAAATTGCTCTTCGTAGATACGAGAACGGAGTGGGAACTCAGCTGGAAGTGACAGAAGCTGAATTACAGGTACGTGAAGCTGAACTCAATTATGCTGCCCTGGTTTCAGATTATCTGAATACCAAAGCTGACTTTGACCTTGCATTGGGTTTGGTGCCAATGATCGATGAAACTGAATATGAATTTTAAGCGGATTATTAATTCAATGAGAAAAATGAAAATCAAAAACTTTGCTTTAATTGCAGCACTTCTGCTGGGCATTTCATCATGTACGGAAGAAGCCTCTGTACCCGAAAGAGAGGTGCGTACGGTGGACGTTCAGACGGAAACACTGGAACCTGAAATATTTGAAAGCTATCTCAGGCAGGTAGGTACGGTAACATCAACTGGTGATGTAACCGTAGCCGCCGAAGTAACCGGAGTTGTGCAAGAGGTTCTCAAAAGGGAAGGTCAGGACGTCTCGGAAGGTGAAGCTGTGTTACGGCTTGATAACCGTCAGTTGCAGCAGGAAGTACGCAGACTGGAAGCTGCTACGAATCAGGCGCGTGAAAACTATGAAAGACTTCAGCGGCTCTATGAGAATGAGAATATCGGTTCGGAGATCGAGGTTCTGAATGCACGCTACAGCTATGAGCAAAGCCAATCCATGCTCGAAACGGCCAGAATCAACCTTGAAAACAGTATCATTAAGGCTCCCTTTTCCGGTACCATCGAAAATATACTGGCTGAGCAGGGTTCTATGGTTAGTATGGGCACGCCAGTATTCAGAATAGTGGATGGCAATGATAAAAAAATCAGACTGGGAGTACCTGCCCGATATACCAATGCCGTCGATATGGGAGATATGGCAGAGGTTTGGTTTAATTACAATCCTGATCAACGGTATACGCTACCCGTCACCTTCATTGGAAATACCATCGATCCTATGAACCGGACCTTCCGTGTTGATATCAATCTTCCCAGTGAACTGCAGGACCTTAAGATTGAAATGATAGCCAACGTACGGATACGCACCGAATACAGGGAAAATGTACTGCTTGTGAATGAGGAGTTTTTATTTCAGAAAGATGGCCGTTATGTGGTTTATCTTAAAGGAAATAATGATGAGGGTGATCCCATAGCTGTTGAACGTGAGATCCGAATGGGACCCTCTTTCGAGAATCAAACAGTGGTAACCGAAGGACTGAATCCGGGTGACGAGCTCATCACGATTGGCTCCTCGTATCTGGAAAACGGAACCAGAATCAATACCGTGGAAAATGGCGATGGCGAAAGTACGGCCTACAATCAATAGCAGCAGAGGTATAAATAAGTAACACAATGAGTGAGAACGATAAAAAATCACCCGCCGAAGAATCCATCGCACCTGTCGAAGACAGAAAGGAGTTTAAACTCACATCTTTTTCGATAGATAACAGGATCAGCGTTCTGGTGCTGATCTTTTTGATCGCCATCATGGGGATCCAGTCGTATATCACGATCCCCAAAGAGGCACAGCCGGATATTACTATTCCGAATGTGATTGTAATTACAACCTATCCCGGCGTAAGCCCGGTAGATATGGAAGCCCTGATCACCCGCAAGCTGGAGGAAGAGCTCTCAGGTATTTCCGATATCAAGCAGATGAATTCAACCACGGCTGAAGGTTATTCCAGTATCAACATTGAGTTCAATACCGACGTCAATATTGATGAGGCTCTCCAGAAAGTAAGGGAGAAAGTAGACCTCGCTAAACCGGAGCTCCCTTCAGAAGCGGAAGATCCGATGATTCAAGAGATCAATGTGTCGGAGTTTCCCATTATGCAGGTGAATGTGTCGGGCACATATGGGCTTGAAGAGCTTAAGGTGGTTGCTGAAGACCTGCAGGAGAGGCTTGAAACCATCCCACAGGTCCTGGAGGTTGACCTTGCCGGCGGTGTTGAAAAAGAGGTGAAAGTTGATGTGGATCTCCAGATGATGAAATATTACGGAGTTTCCTTCGGAGATATCATCGGGGCCATTCAAAATGAAAATGTGACGATTCCGGCCGGTACGGTTGAGGTGGGTACACGTAAGTTTTTAATGCGGGTACCCGGTGAGTATGATAATCCGGGTCCCATTGAGGACATCATTATTGATGCCCCGAACGATCAGCCGATCTATATCCGGGACGTGGCTACTGTAACCTTTGGTGAAAAGGAGAGGGAATCTTACGCATATCTTGACAACGCACCGGTTATCACTCTTTCCGTTAAAAAGAGAACCGGTACAAATATTATAGAGACTTCACAGGCGGTCCGGTCTATTATTGATGCCGAAAGGCCAGCGATGCCTCCATCTACGGAGATCCGTATTACTTCGGATATGAGTGAAGACATCAATATGATGGTAAGCAGTCTTGAGAATAATATCATTTCAGGACTATTGCTGGTGATCGGTGTACTATTCTTTTTTCTTGGCGTCAGAAATGCGTCATTCGTCGGTATCTCCATACCGCTATCCATGTTTATGTCATTCGTGATACTGCAGTTTGCCGGGATTACGATGAACATGATTGTGCTTTTTTCTTTGATTTTGGCTCTGGGGATGCTGGTCGACAATGCCATTGTGGTTGTAGAAAATATTTTCAGGTACCTGGAGGAAGGTTTCGACAATTTTGAAGCCGCGAAAAAAGGAACGGGTGAAGTCGCCATGCCGATTATTGCCGGTACCACCACAACCCTGGCTGCATTTTTGCCCATTGCATTCTGGCCGGGTATCGTGGGTGATTTTATGTCGTATCTCCCCATTACGCTCATCATCACACTCAGTAGTTCTCTCTTTGTGGGACTTGTGATAAATCCGGTGCTCTGTGCGGTTTTTATGAAACTTGATACGGATGAGAACGGATCCAAAGCTACATTTACCGATTCCGGAAAAAAAGTGCTTTATGGTATGGGTCTTGTGATTTTAATTCTACTCACGCTTGGCAATCCCATTTTCTGGATCATGTTTATCGCACTGTTCGCCATACTGGCGATCAGCTATAGTTTTTTCCTGAAACCTGTCAGCATTTGGTGGCAAAAAGAAGGTCTGAACAAAGTCCTGAACCGATATGAAGTAGCATTGAAATGGTCACTGAAACATCGATTTTCTGTACTTGGAGTAACGCTTCTTCTGCTTTTTTCAAGTTTTGCGGTCTTTGCCGTATTCAATCAGGGGGTCGAGTTTTTCCCGGAGGATATACCGCCTCAAAGGGTATACGCACAAATTGAAACACCTCCCGGAACCAATGTGGAATTTACAAGGGAAATAGCCCAGGAACTTGAGCGGCGGGCCAAAACGATTGAAAACTTCGGTGATGTAGAGACGATGGTAACCACAGCCGGAGCTCCTATTTCGAGTGGTATGGAATTTGGAGGCGGAAATACCACGAACAGAGGCACGATTGTGCTGAACTTTGTAGACTATAATCAGCGTGAAGGAAATACGTTCGATGCAATCGAACAGCTGAGAGAAGTGTTACCGCAGGGTCTGGCCGGCGCAGAAATCACTGTGGAACGCCAGCAGGATGGTCCCCCCACAGGAAAGCCTATCAATCTGGAGATCGTAGGTCAGGATCTTGAAGAGCTCCAGCGTATTTCCGAAGAAATTCTTCGCAGACTGGAAAATGACGCGATTTACGGCAAAATGGATGGTCTGGAGACGGATTTGCCGGAAGCTCGTCCCGAAATGCGGATTACGGTAGACCGTGAAATGGCATCCATATTTGGTGTTAACACAAATGATGTGGGTAACACCATTCGCCAGGCAATCAATGGTGTGGAAGCATCCCAATACCGGGATGGTAATGATGAGTATGACATCATGGTCCGGCTGGCGGAGGAGTATCGAAAAGACCTCAGCACGCTGAATGACCTGACGGTAATGGGTGAGGAGGGTCGCCAGATCCCCCTTTCCGAAATTGCAAGCTGGACGGTGGATGAAGGATTTGGCGGAATTAAAAGAATTGATCAGGATCGTGTGATTACGGTAATGGCCGATGTGCGATCCGGTTACAATAGCAACGCAGTCCTGGTGGAGGCTCAGCAGCTTCTGGAGCCCTATCTGCAGCAGCTGCCTTCCAATATCCAGACACGCTGGACTGGCCAGCAGCAGGAACAAAATGAAGCTCAGGACTTCCTGACGACGGCTTTTATGATTGCACTCGGACTGATGGCTTTTATACTGATCTCTCAGTTTAACTCCATTGCAAAACCATTCATCGTTATGACATCCGTGATCATGTCGATTGCGGGTGTACTCTACGGACTGGTCATTTTCAAAATGCCGTTTGGCATCATTATGACCGGTATCGGTGTAATTTCACTCGCAGGGGTGGTCGTGAACAATGCAATTGTCATGATTGATTACATTGATATACTCAGGGTCCGGGATAAAATGAAGCTCTATGATGCTCTTGTTCAGGGCGGCCTGGTCCGTTTCAGGCCTGTGGTTCTGACTGCTATCACGACCACACTTGGTTTGATTCCCCTGGCTATTGGATTTAATCTAGACTTTATCATGCTGGCAAACGATCCGGTAGAATTCTACACGAATCTGGGTGAGTACCTCTATTGGGGTGGCGAACAGGCTGCCTGGTGGAGCCCGATGGCGATTGCCGTGATCTGCGGTCTGCTTTTTGCGACATTTCTGACACTGATTGTTGTACCCGTTTTATACTATCTGATTGAGGAAGCCCGTAGAAATACGAACAGATTTATGTTTGGCACTGTAAATCCGGCTATTATTCTGGATCAATCTGGAGTGATACACCAAAACGGAGAGCCAGCATCTAAAAGTGAATCCAAAATAGAGGAACCGGTAACCTGAATTGACTCATGTGAACTCAGGGTTTTTTCCTATTTTTGAACAACTTGTAATAAAAATAAAATGCTGACGATTTGATTCAGAGAATACAGTCTGTTTACCTACTTCTCATAACGCTACTGAATATCTCCGTTTTCTTTACACCTATCTATAGACAGGCCATGAACGATCCGGCCGAGTGGATAGGTCTGGGATTTGCAATATCACTGACGCTATCATTTTTGCTGTCGGGTATCGCCATATTCCTGTATAAAAACCGGAAACGGCAGTTACAGGTAGTAAAGGCGGGCACCTATCTTCAGATAGTATCAGCAGGGTTTTCTGTCGGAATATTGTTCTCGCTGGGCGGATTTGGCACATTTCTCTGGCAGGAGGTTCTGAGTACGGGTCTGGTGGTTCTTGCATTGCTTTTTTACTGGCTTGCAGGCAGCGCAATTAAAAAAGATGAGGAGCTGGTGAAATCGATGGATCGCATCAGATAGTGTCCTTGTCCGATACCGCTCATACTGAAATTCCCGTATTTAAAGTAACCCTGTTCCTGGCAGCAGGGATGCTTACGTTTGGATTTGCACCCATTCTGGTTCGATTTACGCTCGAAACGGACCCGATCGTACTGGCAATGCTCAGGACAGGATTTGCGGTACTGATGCTGTTGCCGTTCTGGTATTCAAGAAGAACTCCGGTATCTGAGTTAAAAGCAAAGGGCATCTCCCAATGGCTGCTGGTAGCTGCGGGTGTCAGCCTGGGTGCGCACTTTTCGTTTTGGATAGGTTCACTTCACTATACATCCGTTGCCTCCGCCTCGGTTTTGGTGACCATGCATCCTGTAATCCTGATACTTGCCGAAAGCCTGATTTTTAAAAAACAGTTCAGACCGCTTGTCTGGGTAGGTGTTTTCCTGGCTTTTGGGGGCTCTGTTTTGCTTGGGCTTGCAGATGATTCCCAGATGGAAATGTTTCCGCAAGCGTTATTGGGCAATGGAATGGCGTTTACAGCTGCCCTGGTTTTTGTTTGCTACTTTCTTCTTGGCCGCAAAATCCGGCAGCATACTGAATGGATTGATTATGTTTTTTATGT